>NZ_WBYY01000037.1:0-22308 GCF_048985645.1 Exiguobacterium sp. A1_3_1
AATCCGTGAGATGGGAATGCTTCAATCTATGTCTCGTAGAGGAAACTGCCTGGATAATGCGCCAATGTAAACATTCTTTGGTCACTTGAAAGATTATGTCGATCATAAATTAGCATCTGACCGCGATGAGGTCTGTATCATGGTTGATGCTTACATTGATTATTACAATAGCGAAAGAAGACAATGGAAACTACAAAAGATGACTCCGGTGCAATACCGAAGCCATCTCATAGCAGCTTAAAACGTTAAGGGTGCTTTTATTAAACTATCCAAACTCTAGAGATCAGTTCATTAACGTTTAACATTCCGAAGATGTTTTATATTGCTTCATAATTGTATGTTAGTCCAAACCAGTTCTATTTCAAACTCTCTTCTTTATGAAAAATCGTCTTTACTTATGATACGGCTCATTCCGATTAATCCGGTACGCCCGATAAATCTGTTCACACAAAATCATCTTCATCAATTGATGCGGAAATGTCATCTTTGAAAACGAAATCGTATCATTCGCACGCTGAATCACTTCTGGTGCAAGACCGAGTGATCCACCGATGACGAAAGCAATTTTGCTCTTGCCATATGTCGCGAGTTGATCGAGTTCTTTTGCGAACTGTTCACTCGTCCGTTGTTTTCCTTCGATAGCAAGTGCGAGGACATGAACATCCGGTCCGATCTTCGCTAAAATCCGTTCGCCCTCTTTTTTCTTCACTTGCGCCATCTCCGCTTCACTCAACTGCTCTGGTGCCTTTTCGTCCGCGACCTCGATTTCTTGGATCGAGCAGTAGGCGCCGAGACGCTTCGTATATTCGGCGATGCCTTGTTTCAAATACTTCTCTTTTAGCTTTCCGACCGTAATGATGGTAATTTGCATCTTTTTTCTCGCTTTCTGACAGAAAATTCAGGAGTTATCCACAGAGTTATCCACAAATCCACATGTTGATATTTATTTTTTGCTTGACACAAGATATGTTGCCGGTGCGTCACAGTATTCACACGTGATGTTTTTTTCTGGATTTAGCTGATCGAGAATCGGGTATTGTTCTGTTTCATCCACGATTTCGTCAAGCGCGAGCTCGACATGTTCTAAACAGACGTACTTATCCACAGGTGGTCTCCTCCTTTCACTTATCCACATTTATCCGCTTCCAGTATAACAAATATCGACCTTCCTGACCGGAAAAGGCGCAGGTTTCTTCACTCAAAAAAACCATCCACAGGTCGGACCTGTGGATGGTTTTTCAGATTATGCTTTACTGAACAGTTGGTGACTGAGCTGACAACTTCACATCTGCTGTCTGTTTTTCACCGCCACGGTAGAACGTGACTTTGACCGTTTCGCCAACTTTTGCATCCCGGTAGAGAACACTTTTTAGATCAGCGAACGATGCGATCGCTTTTCCGTTGATCTCAACGATGACATCGTTTGCCTTCATACCCGCTTTTTCGGCTCCGCTGTTACGTGTCAGACCGACGACGACGATTCCTTTCGTGACATCATTCGGTAATTTCAGACGATCTTCGCGATATCCGCTTGGGAATTCCTGCACGTCACGAATCTGAATCCCGAGCTGTGGACGAACGACTTCACCATTTTGCTCGAGATCACGCATGATTGGTAACGCTTCGTTGATCGGAATCGCAAACCCGACTCCTTCGACACTTGCTTCCGCGATCTTCATCGAGTTGATCCCGATTAATTGACCAGCTGTGTTGATGAGCGCTCCACCGGAGTTCCCCGGGTTGATCGCTGCATCCGTTTGGATGACTTCCGTATTGAAGTCTTGCTGTCCATCCTTGTTCGTATCGACGGGAACCGTCCGTTCCTGCGCACTGATGACACCGCGCGTGACGGAGTTCGCGAAGATTCCGAGTGGATTTCCGATCGCAAGCACCGTTTCACCGGCACGTAACGTATCCGAATCCCCCAGTTTTGCGACTTGTGTCACTTTCGATGAATCAATCGACAAGACCGCTAAATCGTACGTCGGATCTTCCCCGAGGACTTTTGCCTCGAGTGCTGTTCCGTCGGATAACGTGACAGACAAGCGGTTCGCCCCTTCAACGACGTGGTAGTTCGTGACGACGTAGGCTTTATTGCCGTCTTTTTTATAGATGACGCCGGACCCTGCACCCGTTTCCTGATCGGTTCCTTGGAACGAGCTCTGAAGGTTCGTCACGCTCACGACGGCTTCCTTCGTCTTACCAACCGCACCGACGATGTCGGCTTCATCCTCTGTCGTCTGTGTTGCAGTCTGTTCCGCTGTCGTCGACGAAACCGGAGTCGGACTCGTCATCTCATCGCGGACGAACGGCCACGCGACGAGGGCAATCAACAAGGCTCCGACGATTCCGCCGATCAGACCGACGAAAAAGGCTTTTCCGGCACCGCGACGACGCGGTGGTTCTGGTTGTTCTTCATATGGTTCACGATAAGGGCTGACCGGTTCGCTCGTTGCCGGCTGACGGGGCGGGAAGCCGCTCTCATCGGATGACTGTTCGTATCGTTCGGATTCGTTCCGTGGTTCTTCGGGTCGATCCATCGACATACGCCTCCTTTATGACTCTCTTTACACAAGTATACCCCCATCACGTGGCAAGTGAGCCAAATGTGGGGGTCTTTTGAGCATATTCAGTAATTTCCCATAATCAAAGCTTCAGGAGCGGCGTCGGAATGACCGGATCCGTGTCGAGAAGCTGAATCTTACTCAGATCGACGTCACGGCTCGCGAGCGTTTGGGAGACACTCATCCGGGCGAGTTCCTTCATGTTGTTGTCCTTGCTCAAGTGGGCCATGTGGATCCGTTTTGTCCGGTCATCGAGGACCTCGCTCATCGCGATTGCGGCGTCCTCGTTCGAGACGTGTCCGTAATCCCCAAGGATCCGTCGTTTGACGCTCCACGGGTAATGTCCCATCTGGAGCATACCGATATCATGGTTCGCTTCGAAGATATAGGCATCAGCGCCCCGAATGACACCTTTCATCCGGTCCGAGACGTATCCGGTATCCGTGATGTGTGCCAACCGTTTTCCTTCGTGCGCGAACTGGAAGAACATCGGATCCGCTGCATCATGACTGACATTGAACGATTCGACTTCGATGTCACCGAACTGCTTGACCTCTCCGACTTCCCAGAGGAACTTCAGCGCCGGATCAATCTTACCGATCTTCGCTTCCATCGCTGCCCACGTCTTTTCATTCGCATAGAGCGGGATATTGTACTTCCGTGCCATGATACCGACGCCTTTGATATGGTCGGAGTGCTCATGGGTGACGAACAGACCATCGATGCCATGCGGCGACCGGTCAATCTGGTCGAACAAGGCGAGCATCGCCTTGCCAGTCAGTCCCGCGTCAACGAGCAAGCGGGTCTGTTCACTTTCGATATAGAGGGCGTTCCCCGTCGAGCCACTGGCCATGACGCTGTAGTGTAGGCTCATCGTGCATTCCTCATTTCTCTGAGACTGTATCCAATCGTTCGACGGTCTGGACACCGCCGTCAATCGCATTGACGAAGTAGACTTCTTCATTGTCGAGCTCGATTTGCCACGTCGGCGGCAGGATTTGGACCGATTCCGTGCCTTCCGTGACGAGACAAAAATAACCGAGCTTGTGACTCGTCAACCGCTTTGATGCCGGGAACAAACCTTGTTCCGACAACTGGACGATCGCTTCACTTGCCGATAACAACGTCACGTCCTGTGCTTGCCGAACGACCTTGTTCAAGTGACGTTGTTTGTAGCTGACGATTTCCTTCGCATCGTTGAGCTGCAAGACGAGCAGGGACGGTCCGATCATCGCATCGTCCTCACGCGACTGCTGTGGTGTCGAATAGAGCGGCTGTCCCTTATACGTCTGAACGAATGTCATCTCCTGATACTTACTATCATACTTCCAAAATGTATATTCGGCACCATACCGAACGGACGCTTGAACGAACGATGAAGCAGAATCCCGCATCGTCTTCGTTTCGAGTCGATACGGTTTCGTCAACCGGACCGACCACTCGACATCGTTCTTGACGGAAGCGACCGCGTCACGAATCGGTGAACTAGCAAGTGGCGCCAGTGTTCGCGCATCGACTTCGGCTGTTAAATAGCCGATGTCTCGCGTAACCGGTTGTAGTTTTTTCTCATCGATTTGACGATCCTTCAAGATCGATTTACCGGTCGCACTCGTCGCGACGATCCGCGGCTCGACCATCCGGTCCATCAATTGAATGGCAAGGTAGACGTTCAGGATCAAAAAGGTCAGCATCAATAAGGTCTTCGCTTTACTCCAGTCCATTCATCCTCACCCCTCATTCCCGACAGCTTGATTGATCGATTGCCAGACGCCGTCGATTTTGATGAACCACGTCGGCTCAAAGACGGCATAGCGGCTCGTTGAAATCTTATACGTCATCTCATATCCAATCCGGATTCCACTGATCTCTTTTAAGAGATCAGCACGGTTCAGACGTTCGAGAACCGTTTCAACGGCTGGCACCGTTTCTTCCCGAAGAATCAGTTTCCGCTTCGCTCGGAGCATGCTACGGCTGAGCGATCGGACTTGGTTCTCCTCATACATGATCTTCAGTGTCGCGAGATCGAACTTCGTCTGTTCGAGCAACGGACCACTCTCCCCAAATACCGGATATCGGTTCAGATACAATCGGAACGTCGCCGTCTGTTCCTCACTCTTTTTACTCATCTGATCAAAATAATACCGGAAACCACTACGCTGGGTATCTTGATCGAGCCAGCCCCCATGAATGTTGACATAGCTGACGAGCGTGCTGTAATCGACGGTCGAGCTTTGGGTATTCGGCGATAACGTGTTGAAGCGATAGACATTGTAGTTTCGGTCATACGTCGAAACGCTGACACCGTCCGTCAAGACGTCAAGATCATCCCGACTCTTGATTTGCTGGACGTTCGAGTTCTCAGCAAAAAAGGCACTCCGAATGCGATCAAGTGGTTTTGGCGATTGCCCGACCTCGTCATAGACGAAGACTTGCTCTAATCGCGTCGTACCGCTCGCGACATACGTATAATCGCCACCTTTGAGTTCGACGCGTGTCATCGGTTTTTTCTTATCATGCGCGAACAGTCGCTTCAGAACCGTCTCATCGCCGACGAGCTTGAAGTCCTTCAGGCGACCGGTCGCCGACTCGAGACGGAGGATCGGTCCATCATAATCGAGTAAATAGAGCCGTTTGATCGGTTCCGAGAAGGCGATTTGTTTTTCTCCGAGTAACTCTTCAAGAATCGTCGCACTGATTGGCGTTGGAAAGATCATTTCGACACTTCGGTCACCGACCGGGATGTTATTCGCTTTATCCGTCAAGACAAGGACACCGATGTTAAACGACGCACCGATTCGGTTAAGGAAGGTCCGACCGATGATTTGTGTCTGATAGATCCCTTCCTGATCCGAATAGACGAGTAGTTCCGGGTTAATCAGTTGGTTGCTTTCAATCGTCTTTGAGGCATCGATCTCGTTGAACGAGACCTGTTCCCGCTCGATTGATTCACTGCTTGGATGATAGGTCCAGAGCATCGCTGTCTGAGCGATCGAACCGGCGACAAGCAGGACGAGTAACAGCGAACTCCAGTGTTGTTTCTTCATCCGGCATCCACCTCTTCGATCACCTCATACGGAAGCGTGAAGTAAATCGTCGTGCCGCGTCCCCATTCACTTTCTGCCCAGATGTCGCCACCATGTGCCGAAACGACGTCTTTTGCAATCGACAGACCAAGACCGGTGCCGCCGATTTTACGGGCACGGGCTTTATCGACACGATAGAAGCGTTCGAATATTTTTTGGAGATTCGCTTTCGGGATTCCGACACCTTCATCCTTGATGCTGATGACGATCCGTTTTGCCCGGAGCATCGTCCGGACAGTGATAGTTCCGCCTTCCGGTGAGTACTTGATTGCATTCGTCAGGATGTTGTCTGCGACTTGGATCAATTTATCCTGATCCCCACGGATATAGACTTTCCGCTTCATGATCTTACGACGGAAACGAATCCGTTCCGGCTTCGTCATGTCATGGCGATCGAGAATCTCATTCAGGAACTGAATGTAATCGAAGCGGACCTTGTTCATTTTGTATTCCTTACTGTCCATCTTCGACAGTTGTAAGAGATCGGTAACGAGGCGGATCATCCGCTCCGTCTCGTTTTGTGTCGTCTCAAGGAAACGCGGTGCGAGTTCCTCGTCCTGATACGCTCCTTCTGCCAAGGCTTCGAGATAGCTGCGCATCGTCGTCAGCGGTGTCCGGAGCTCGTGACTGACGTTCGCGACGAATTCGCGACGATCCTGTTCGACTTGCTCCTGTTCCGTGACGTCATGCAGGACGACGATCATCCCGGTAATCGGACCACTGTGTTTCTTGACGGGCGAGAAGAATGCCCGGACGAGGAACAGTTCATCCTCACTGCTGAAATCAAGCAGACGCGGTGGCATCGTACCGTCTTCCGGAATCATGAAATCGTCACCGAGTGCCAGTAAGTCCTTCAGGTTCGTGCCGACGACGCTCGCATCATCTGCACCGACGATATCCTTCGCTTGATCGTTCATCAAGATGACGCGAAGCGTCCGGTCCGTCGCGATGACGCCATCGGTCATGTTCTCTAGGACACTCGTCAACTTCCGCCGTTCGGCTTCCGTCGTCGCGTTTGCTTCGAGTAACTCATCCGTCAATTCGTTGAACGAACGAGCGAGCTGACCGATCTCATCGTCCGAATAGACCTTAACCTTCCGCGAGAAGTTCCCGCGTCGCATCTCGATCGCTTGACGCCGCATATCGGAAATCGGGCGCGTGATCGTCCGCGACAGCAACACACCGAGAATTGACGTGATGACGAGAGCGATGACCGTTCCAGTCGCAAGAATCCGCGTGACCTGTTGCATCTGCGAATAGATCGACTCCATCGAGGCGCGGACATAAATCATCCCGGTCGTGACGCCGTCTCGTTCCGAGGTGACCGGTACGGCAAAGATCCGGATCTTATCCTCTGATTCCGGATCAAGCACGGTGTCCGTCCGGGTCGAGCTCGTTGCCTGTGCTTTTTTAATCAATGAATTCGTCGCTCGTTGTCCGACCGCCGACTGGTTCTCGTTATCCGATGTCGCCTGGATGATCGAGTCCTGGTCAATGATTTGAACTTCGAGGATGTCGTTCCTTGAGGTGGAGCCATTACTAAACTCAGACAGCAGTTGCCCTAGTGATTGGGACAACTGCCGTTTGGAGGCTTCATCATCGCCTGTTTTATCGAATTCCTTCCCGACGTTATAGGCGACAAGACCTGCCCGGTCCTCGACCGACTTCGAGAAGTTCGTAATGTACTGCTTTTCAAGGGAACGAACGAAATAGACGCCAATGACCTGCATCGCCACTAAGATCAATAAGGCATAGATGACGACGAGTTTCCATTGGATGGATTTAAAGAAGTTCGTTCCTTTTAACATCGTTATTCATTCTCCCCGTCTTGGAGATAGTAGCCGACACCACGACGCGTCATGATATAGACCGGCGTACTTGGGTTGTCTTCGACTTTCTCACGGAGACGACGTACCGTTACGTCGACTGTCCGGACGTCACCGAAGTAGTCATAGCCCCAGACCGTCTGTAACAAATGCTCACGTGTCATGACTTGACCGATGTTTTTCGCGAGGTAGTGCAACAATTCGAACTCACGCTGCGTCAGCTCGATTTTTTGATCCTTCCGTGTCACCGTATGCGAATTCGTATCGATATACAGTTCTCCGACTTTGAGTGGACCTGGTCCAACCGGTTGTGGTGTAGCTTCCGGACTCGTGTTGCGTAAGTGGACTTTCACACGGGCAAGTAACTCGCGCGAGCTAAATGGCTTCGTCACGTAATCGTTCGCACCAAGCTCAAGACCAAGTACCGTATCGATTTCGGAATCCTTCGCTGTCAACATGATGATTGGAATCTTCGACGTCTTCCGGACTTCCCGGCAGACCTCCATCCCGTCCATTAACGGGAGCATGATGTCGAGCAACATCAAATCCGGTTTGAACTCCTCGAATTTCTCTAATGCCTCCACGCCGTCATTTGCGATCGCGACCTGGTAGCCTTCTTTTTCTAATTTAAACTTGAGTATATCTGCAATCGGTAACTCGTCATCGACGACTAGAATTTTGCGTTCCGTCACTGGGTGTGCCCCCTTAAAAATTTCTATTCAATCTATTTTACCTGTTTTTTCGGCATATAGAAAGGTGGCGACGGAAACTCCCGGCGCCACTCTCTCTACTGTTCGTCGTCTCACGAGAGAGGTTCCACGTGAAACACTGTATTCAGTATACCTGTTTTTGCTTCCGTTTGTGAACCATTTCGCACAAAAAACAGCCTCTTGCAGGAGGCAAGAGGCTGTTGAGACTTATGCTTCTTCGTAGAGATCACGCAAGACGACTGTCTGTTCACGACCCGGTCCGACCGAGAACGTGACGAGCGAGATACCTGTGAGATCCGCAATCCGCTTAACGTAGTTCTGTGCGTTCAACGGTAGATCTTCAAAGCGACGGACACCTGTGATGTCCTCTTTCCAGCCCGGCAGTTCTTCGTAAACTGGAACACATGCCTCGAGATCACGGAAGCTTGCTGGGTACTCATCGATCTGTTTACCGTTGAATTCGTACGATGTACAGATCTTCAACGTGTCGAGTCCTGTCAAGACGTCGATCGAGTTGAGCGCAAGATCCGTCAATCCACTTGTACGGCGCGAGTGGCGAACGACAACAGAGTCGAACCAACCGACACGACGCGGACGTCCTGTCGTTGTTCCGTATTCACGACCGACTTCACGGATTTGGTGCCCGATGTCATCGAACAATTCCGTTGGGAACGGACCGTCACCGACACGTGACGTGTACGCTTTACAGACACCGACGACGTGGTCGATCCGAGCTGGACCGACACCGACACCTGATGCGACACCGCCAGCTGATGCGTTCGACGATGTAACGAACGGGTACGTTCCGTGGTCAAGGTCGAGTAAGACACCTTGTGCGCCTTCAAACAACACTTTTTCGCCGTGATCAAGGCTATCGTTGACGACGACGGATGTATCGCAGACGTATTTCGCGAATTCTTGTCCATACGCATAGTATTCTTCGAAGATATCGTCGAACGCGACTGGTTCAGCGTCATACATCTTCGTGAACATCCGGTTCTTTTGGTCGAGAACGATCTTCAACTTCTCAGCGAACGTTTCTTTGTCGAGTAAGTCTGCCATCCGGATTCCGATTCGTGCGGCTTTATCCATGTAGCACGGTCCGATTCCTTTTAGCGTCGTTCCGACTTTTGCGTCGCCCTTCGCTTCTTCTTCTAACTGATCCTGCAACTGATGATACGGCAAGATGACATGCGCCCGATTCGAAATTAACAAGTTATCCGTTGAGACACCACGATCGTGCAGATACTTCAATTCCTTGACGAGTGATTTCGGGTTAACGACGAGACCGTTCCCGATGACACATTTCTTATCCGAGTAAAAAATACCTGATGGGATCAAGTGCAATTTGTACGTCTCGTTATTGAATACGATCGTATGTCCTGCATTGTCTCCACCTTGATAACGTGCTACGACGTCGGCTTGTTTCGAAAGAAAATCGGTGATTTTCCCTTTTCCTTCGTCGCCCCACTGTGTTCCGACTACTACTACTGATGACATCTTATCATCCACCTCCACGTACGATTCAAAACCACGACTAAGTGTAACGCGATAAAAAAAAGAAGTCAACCAAATACCGAACAATTAATTGTTACAATTCTCTTTCGTTCGTTTAATTATCGTTTTTGATGAATAAACTGAGAATCTTTAGGTGAAAATAAAAAAAGCTACGTTTTATCTCCGATTGATCGAAGACAAAACGTAGCTTGGATTAAGCTGGTGGCGCGTACGAGTTGCTTGGCTCGAGATCCACGAACTTGTTGAATTCTTTTCGGAAGGCGAGTTTGACCGTTCCGGTTGGACCATTCCGCTGTTTTGCGATGATGATCTCAATCGTATTCGCATCTTCCGTTTCTTTATTGTAGTAATCGTCACGATACAAGAAGGCGACGATATCGGCATCTTGCTCGATCGCTCCCGATTCCCGGATATCCGACATCATCGGTCGTTTATCTTGACGACTCTCAACCCCACGGGAGAGCTGCGATAAGGCGATGACGGGGACTTCGAGTTCACGCGCGAGTGATTTCAAGGAACGGGAAATTTCCGAGACCTCTTGTTGACGGTTGTCGCTGGAGCGACCATTCCCTTGAATCAGCTGCAAGTAATCGATCATGATCATCCCAAGCCCGTGCTCCTGCTTCAAACGACGGCACTTCGCCCGGATATCGTTGACCCGAATCCCTGGTGTATCGTCGATGTAGATGCCGGCTTGAGACAGGTTACTCATCGCAAGCGATAACTTGCCCCAGTCCTCTTCTTCGAGTTGACCAGTCCGGAGTCGTTGCGCATCGACGTTTCCTTCGGCACAGAGCATCCGCATGACGAGCTGTTCGGCACCCATCTCAAGACTAAAGATGGCGACGTTCTCGTCAGCGCGTGTCGCGACGTTTTGCGAGATGTTCAAGGCAAACGCCGTCTTCCCGACCGATGGACGTGCTGCGACGATGATTAGATCGTTACGCTGGAAGCCGGCCGTCATCTTATCGAGATCCTGGAAACCGGTCGGAATCCCCGTCGTCTCGCCGCTTTGTTTATGCAATTTATCAATCGTTGCATAGGCACTCGTCAAGACGTCCGAGATCGGGATGAAACTCGCGCTCCCTTTTCCTTGTGATACTTCGAGAATCTTCCGTTCTGCCTCATTCAGCAGGACATCGACCTCGTTTTGCCGCTCGTATCCGTCAGTGACGATTTCACCCGCCGTCCGAATGAGACGCCGAAGCGTCGACTTCTGGTCAACGACGTTAACGTAGTAATTGATGTTGGCTGCGGTTGGTACACCTTCCGCTAGTTCCGCTAGATACGGTAGACCACCGATCTCATCTAGGATGCCAAGCGTACTCAGCTCGGCTGTGACCGTGACGAGGTCGATTGCTTCGCCTCGGTCGGACAGTACGAGCATCGCTTCGAAGATCCGTTGGTGAGAGGCACGGTAAAAGTCCTGCGGTAACAGACGTTCTGATGCACTGATCAAACGATCCGCATCAATCATGATCGCCCCTAGGACGGCTTGTTCTGCCTCGATACTTTGGGGAGGCATATTTTGCATGACTTCACTCATCACCGTTCCCCTTTTCTACTCACGCCTCTTTGACCTGAACGTTCAGCGTCGCTGTCACTTCGTTGTGTAGCTTCAATGGTACCTTTGTAAAGCCGAGTGCCTTGATTGGGTGCTCGAGCTCGATTTTACGTTTGTCGATCTTGTAGCCCATGCTCTTGAGCGCTTCCGCGATCTGTTTGCTTGTGACAGAACCGAAGACACGACCGCCTTCACCGGCTTTCGTCGAGACGACGATCGTCTCTTTTTCGATTTTCTCTTTTAACGCTTGTGCGTCAAGCAAGTTCTGTTTCGCTTCTTCTGCTGCTTTACGTTCATGTGCTTCATGTTGCTTCAAGTTGCCAGTCGTCGCAGGACGTGCCAACTTTTTCTTGAAGAGTACGTTATTTGCATAAGCATCGGCCACGTCTTTGACGTCTCCTGCTTTACCTTGTCCTTTTACATCTTGTAAGAAAATAACCTTCATTCTGATTCCTCTCCTTTTGTCTCATCTTCTAGATATTGATCGATCGCTTTACGCAACGCATCCGCGACCGTGACGACCGATTCTGACATCTGTGTCGCCGCGTTCGTCAAGTGACCGCCGCCTCCGAGCGTCTCCATGATCAACTGGACGTTGACTTCCCCAAGTGAACGGGCACTGATCGCAGTCCGTCCGTCTTGAAGTTCCGCAATGACGAAGGCAGCACGAATGCCTTGAAGCGACAACAATTGATCGGCCGCTTGTGCGATCAAGACTTGATCGTGAATGACGCCAGGTTCTGCTGTCGCAATCGCCATCCCTTTCGTATAGACCTCGGACCGCTCGAGGATATGTGACTGCTCAACGTACGTCTCAAGATCCTGACTGAGGAACTCTTGCACGAGCACCGTGTCAGCACCTTGTGAACGCAAGTAAGAGGCAGCATCGAACGTCCGCGAGCCGGTCCGAAGGGCAAAGCCTTTCGTATCGACGATGATTCCGGCAAGTAACGCCGTCGCCTCAAGCATCGATAGCTTCTGATTCGTCGGCTGGTACTCGATCAACTCGGTGACGAGTTCTGACGTCGACGATGCGTAAGGCTCGAGATAAACGAGGACCGCATCTTCGATGAAGTCCTCCCCACGCCGGTGATGATCAATCACGACCATATGCTCGAATCGATCGAGTAACGTCGGCACGACGACGAGCGACGGTTTGTGGGTATCGACGACGACGAGTAACGTCTGATCGTCAATTAACTGATCGGCTTGAAACGCATTGACGAACCGTGTCTCGAGTTGTGGTACTTCAGCGATCTCGTCCATCATCCGGCGAATCCCACGACCGATTTCTTCTGGCGGTAAAACGATATGCGCTTCCTTATCGTTCATTTCCGCAAGCTTCAAAATGCCGATCGCTGATCCGAGTGCATCCATATCCGGATTCTTATGCCCCATGATCAGGACACGGCTCGATTCCTGCATTAAGTCACGAAGCGAGTTGGCAATGACACGTGCTCGGACACGTGTCCGTTTTTCTGTCGGATTCGTCTTGCCGCCATAAAAGCGGACTTTTCCATCGCGTTTGATGACGACTTGGTCGCCTCCCCGTCCTAATGCGAGATCGAGACTCGACTGAGCCATCAGACCAAGCGCCGGAATCGGGTCACTTCCGCAACCAATTCCGATCGATAACGTCAACTGGACACCACGCTGACTCGTCTCTTCGCGCACGGTATCGAGAATCGTGAACTTCGATCGTTCGAGAATCCGAAGATTCTCTTCTGTCGTGACGATGAAGTACCGATCAGATGCGGTTCGTTTGATATACGTTCCGTGTTCGGCTGCCCAGTGATTCAACAGTTGCGTAACTCGGCTGTTCAACTCACTGCGCAACTGATCTTCGATACCTTGTGTCATCTCATCGTAGTTATCGAGATAGATAACGCCGATGACTGTCTGATTATCGACGAGTTGTTGTTCGACTTGTGCTTCTTCTGTCATATCGAACAGATAGAACGTCCGATTCTCATGATTTGAAAAGACGCGATATACGGCATCACCGATTTCAAGCGTCGCTTGGTCCTCGTTCGTCGCGACCATTTCGATGAATAAGGGATCGAGCTCATTGAGCGTCTGTCCCATCGCTACATCATCAAAGATCTCCCGCATCGGATCATTGAACCAGGTGACGAGGGTTTCCTCATCGTATAACAAAATCCCGATTGGCATGTTCGTCAACGCATCTTGTCCCGTCTCCTCGACTTGCATCGAGATTCCGGCGACGTATGCCTCCCATGCCCTGCGTGCACGGCGTTCTTCGAATAGGTGCAATCCGAAGAGGAGGGCAGTCACGACGGCTCCGATAGCAGAGATGATCGGTTCACGTACAGCGACGACGAGAAGCAGACCGACGATTAATAGATACGGAATGAAGCGAACGATGCGTCGTTCTCGTTCCGGTGATACTTGTTGACCTGACTCCATCGTGTCCTCCTTATATGCTCTATAGGGTTCATTTAAATTTTTAGTAACTTGTTTATTATAACCGAAAAGCAGGAGGGGATGAAAGGGAAGCGAAAAAAAGCACCATCCTCACGCATGAGGATGGTGCTACGAAATCAGTCAGCCACGTATGGGATTAAAGCCATTTGACGTGCGCGTTTGATTGCGATTGTAAGTGGACGTTGGTATTTCGCTGAAGTACCAGTCACACGACGTGGAAGAATCTTACCGCGTTCCGAAATGAAACGTTTGAGAAGTTCTACGTCTTTATAATCGATATGAGTGATGTGGTTCGACGTGAAGTAACATACTTTACGACGACGTTTTCCACCTGGACGACGTGCCATGTGATTAACCTCCTTTTTAACTTGGATTTTTCAGGACGATTTCCTTAGAACGGGAGATCGTCGTCTGAAAGGTCGATCGAACTACCGCCGCTGAACGGATCAGCGCCGAAGCCCGAATTCGATGAAGCGGGTGCTGGCGAGGAAGAGTTGTTCTGCTGTTGCTGTGAACCCCATCCTGCAGCATTCCCGTTTCCACCAGTAGATGAAGCGTAGCCTTCGCTACCATCCGAAGAACGGCTCGCGTTACGTGACTCAAGGAAGCGGACGCTATCAGCGACGACTTCCGCACGATAACGGCGTTGCCCTTCTTTATCGTCGTAGCTGCTAATCTGGAGGCGACCCTCTACACCAGCAAGACTACCCTTCTTCAAATACTGAGCAACGTTCTCTGCTTGCTTGCGCCAAACGACGCAATCGATGAAATCAGCTTCTCGCTTCCCATCTTGCCCTGTGAAAGGACGGTCACATGCGAGTGTGAATCGCGTTACCGCAATCCCGCTCTGCGTATAACGCATTTCCGGGTCACGAGTTAACCGACCGACTAAAACGACGCGGTTAATCATCAGAATCACTCTCCTGTTTCAGCTTATTTCTCGTCTTTTGTGATCATTAAGCGAACGATATCGTCACTGATCTTCATGAGACGGTCAAGTTCTTTTGTAGCTGCTGGTTCAGCAGAAACGTTAAGAAGAACGTAGAACCCTTCACGCATATCATTGATTTCGTAAGCGAAACGACGTTTACCCATTTCAGTTGTTTTATCAACTGTACCACCGTTATCAGTGAGGACTTTGTTGAAACGCTCCACTGTTGCTTTGCGTGCTTCCTCATCAAGTTCCGGACGGATGATGTAAAGTACTTCGTATTTACGCATATCTGTCACCTCCTCTTGGACTGGCGGCTCGAATGTTCGAGCAAGGAGCAATAATTCATTACTCACATTCGTTAATACTACCAAAGTATTTTGCTTTATGCAATAACGATTCGATTTCGATTAGACGTTGAAGCGGAATGTGACGACATCGCCGTCTTGGAAGACATATTCCTTACCTTCTGAACGGTAACGTCCTTGTTCCTTGACTGTAGCCATGTTGCCTGCTGCTGCTAAATCTTCGTACGAAACGACTTCTGCACGGATGAATCCACGTTCGAAGTCCGAGTGGATGACACCCGCACATTGCGGAGCTTTCATCCCTTTTTTGAACGTCCAAGCGCGTACTTCTTTTTCACCTGCTGTGAAGTATGTCGCAAGACCAAGCGTGCTGTATGCTGCATGGATCAATTGATCAAGACCTGATTCTTCGATTCCGAGATCGACGAGGAACTCTTGACGTTCTTCTGGCTCAAGCTCTGCAATCTCTTCTTCAATCCGAGCACAGATGACGATGACTTCAGAACCTTCTTTTTCTGCGAATTCGCGTACGAGACGGACGTTTTCGTTATTGTCCGCGTCTGCGACTTCATCTTCGCCAACGTTTGCAACGTAAAGCATCGGTTTCATCGTCAACAATTGGAAGTGTTTGACGAGAGCTGCTTGATCTTCGTTCAATTCAGCGAGACGTGCTGGTTTCTCGTCTTCGAGTAATGCTTGCACGATTTCAAGTGCTTCGAGTTCAGCCGCTGCGTTTTTATCGCGTGACTTGACTTGTTTTTGGACACGCTGAATCCGTTTTTCGACTTGCTCGAGGTCTGCGAGGATCAATTCGAGGTTGATCGTCTCGATGTCATCGATCGGTGAGACTTTTCCGGCCACGTGTGTGATGTTTTCATCGACGAAACAACGCACGACCTGACAGATCGCATCTACCTCACGAATGTTCGCGAGGAATTTATTTCCGAGACCTTCCCCTTTAGACGCTCCTTTTACGATACCTGCAATATCCGTGAATTCGAATGCTGTCGGGATCGTCTTTTTCGGGTTGACGAGTTCCGTCAATTTCCGAAGACGTGCATCTGGTACTTCAACGACACCGACGTTCGGGTCGATCGTTGCGAACGGGTAGTTCGCTGCCTCTACACCTGCTTGTGTGATGGCGTTAAAAAGTGTTGATTTTCCTACGTTTGGTAAGCCAACGATTCCTGCTGTTAATCCCACTTGGAATTCCTCCTTTTCGGTATTTCCTAGGAAATCCGTGCTAGCGGCCGCAGTGGGTAGAATGATTACACCACGTCAGCACATCTTTCACAATTATAGATAGTTCAATTTTTTTAAGCAAGGAGCTCGACCGTCTTTTTTACTCACGTCCTAACCGAACGCAACCGCTCCACTTAAGCAAGACAACAAAAAAGCGAATCTAATCACGAGGATCAGATCCGCTTTTCATTACTCTGGTAAGACTTTTTTCAATCGTTTATCAAAATCACGACGTGGCATCAAAATGCTTGCTCCGCAACCTTGACATTTGATTCGGATATCCATGCCGACCCGAATGATTTGCCATCGGTTCGTACCACATGGATGCTGCTTCTTCATCTCAACATAATCATGGAGTTGATACGTTTTTGGAATCATCCGTTTGTCCACCATTCTTTTGTTCTGGATTCATCATGACCATCCGTGGATACGGGATCTTGATGTTTTCTTCTTCTAGTCCTTGCTTCAATTCCTTCCGGATTAGACGACCGGCTTGGAAATGTTGCATCGGTGGTACTTCTGCCATCAAACGATAGACGACTTCAGAAGGACCAAGCGTCTGGACGCCAAGCATCTGAATCGGTTCGACGAACATATCGACATACTTCTTCGTTGTCCGGTCCGCGATCTCATGCAAGACTTGTTCGACCCGTTCGAGATCTTCGTCATAGGAGACTTGAACATCAACGAGCGCGAAACTGTTGTCGACCGAATAGTTCGTGACTTGCAAAATCTGACCGTTCGGGATGATGTGGATCTCCCCGTTGAGTCCTTTTAGTTTCGTCGTCCGGATTCCAAGTTCCGTTACGACTCCTTCGATCACACCGACGCGTACATAATCTCCGACTTTGAACTGGCGTTCGAAGATGATGAACGCTCCGGTAATGATATCTTGCACCAAGTTCTTCGCACCGAACGAAATCGCAAGACCGGCAATCCCCGCACTGGCGACAAGACCGGTGATGTTGATTCCGAACTGACTGAGTACCGTCAACAACATGACGATTCCGAGCACATAACGAATCGCATTTTGGAGCAACTTCAGTAATGTCTCGTTCTGACGTTGCGCCAAGTAGTCCTGTTCATTGATTTTCCTAATCGTAAAGAGACGCGAGACTGCCCCAGTCAAAACGCGCGTTAACACATAGAACGCCGCGATGATGATGAGCGCAATCAGTAGTTTCATCCCAAAACGAATCCACATATCCGCATCCATTACTTGATTGATTAGTTTATCGACTTGGGCGACGGATTCTTGTACATCTTGATTGGTAGCCATTCTCTCATCCTTTCTTGTTCTCTCTATTACGACAGTATACGTGATTTTAATTGAGTTTCAACCAAAGAGCCGATTTTGACGTTAGATTTTTGGAAAAACCGGGAAAGGAAAATCATCTAAGAACCCTTCACTCTTGCCAATCCACCACGACACCGACACCAAGAGAAGAAAGGATGATTTCGATGAATTTCCGCTTTCATTCGCACGAGCCCAAGCCCTATTCTTTCTTTTTAGAATATACGGAACCGTTCGCGAAAGAACGCTTAGCCGAACAATTATTCGAACAAATCTCCGCAGTCCAGGAAAAACGACCAATCGTACTCGTTTGCATTGGTTCTGATCGTTCGACGGGCGACTCACTCGGTCCACTTGTCGGAACATTCCTTGAAAAACAAGCACCTGCTCATCTCCACGTTTACGGTACACTCGCTAAACCCGTCCATGCACTGAATCTCGCTGAAACGATTCACTCAATCCAAACGACCCATTACCGTCCGCTCGTCATCGCAATTGATGCGTGTCTTGGTCGACTTTCAAGCGTTGGGCACGTCTTCTTCTCGGAAGGTCCACTCGCACCCGGTGCCGGCGTTCAAAAAGAATTGCCTGCGGTCGGTGACTTCAACATTAAGGCTGTCGTTAACGTCAGTGGATTCATGGAGATGATGATTCTCCAAAATACACGGTTACATCTCGTTTATGAACTAGCAGAACTCGTCGCGAACAGTTTCCACATGCTCGATGCGAAACTATCCGCTGAATCGACACGGACGACGATTTCCTTCACGCCCCGTTCGATGTAATGAAAAAGAAGCGAACCGTCACCGGAACGCTTCTTTTTCATTGATCCGATTCAGGTAATAACAAGTCGAGCAACCGATTGAGGTCGTCTTCATCTGCAAAATCAATCTCGAGTTTCCCCGCCTGTTTGCCTTGTTTGATTCGTACCGTCGCCCCGTATTTTTCGCGAAGCGACTCTTCGACGAATTGGACAGCGGTCGCTTGTTGCGGACGGACGGCTTCCTTTCGCTCCCGAAGTGCCTGCTCCAACCGACGGACGTTCCAGTTTTCCGCCATGACGCGTTCTGCCATCTGCTCGATCTTCTTTGGATGCTTCAGCGACAATAGGGCACGGGCATGTCCCATCGATAGCCGCTCATCCATGACGGCTTGTTGAACGAGTAGTGGCAATTGTAGTAACCGAAGACTGTTCGTGATGTGCGAACGACTTTTGCCAACACGCTGCGCAAGCTCTGCTTGCGTAATGCCGAATTCCTCGATCATCTCCGCATACGCCATCGCCTCTTCAATCGCGGATAAATCCGCCCGTTGGATGTTTTCGATCAAAGCGAGCTCCATCACGCGTGTCTCGTCTGCTTCGATCACGAGGACCGGTACACGTTCGAATCCTGCGCGACTCGCTGCTTGATACCGTCGTTCGCCGGCGATGATTTCATAATAGCCATCACGTGGTCGGACGACGATCGGTTGGATCATCCCGTGTCGAACGAGCGATTGGGCTAACTCTTCTAATGCTTTTTCATTGAATCGTTTCCGGGGTTGAGTCGGATTCGGGCGAATCGCCCGAACAGGTAATTCGTTCACTTGCCTTCTCTCCTAAACGTAGCGGAAGGCACGACCGCTTATTCCGGACGTGCCTTCACGATGCGAATCCGCACCTCTACATATTCTTCACAATCGACTTCTTCTTTTTCAATCGTCAATCCGGTTTGCTCGATCATATCGACGGAATCGCGAAGGGTATTTAACGCAATCCGTGTATCGCGAGCAAAGCTCTTATGACGTTTTTTCTTCGGTGGCTGTGGTGTCATCAATCGTTCCACCCGGCGCTCCGTCTCCTTGACGTTCCATTCCCGTTCCAGGATTTCAGCGAGTACCGTTACTTGTAGCGCTTCATCCTTGAGCGGTAATAACGCACGGGCATGACGCTCCGTGATCGTCCGTTGCTTCAACGCTTCCCGGACATCCGTTGGCAATCGAAGCAAACGCAATTTGTTAGCAATCGTCGATTGACTACGTCCGAGCTTACGAGCTAACACTTCTTGCGTGATGTCTTGTAACGCAAGCAAGCGCTCATAGGCTTCTGCTTCTTCGATTGGTGTCAAATCTTCGCGTTGCAGATTTTCAATCAATGCCAGTGAAGCAGTCGTCTCGTCCGTCATCTCTTTGACGATGGCAGGAATCGTTTCCCAGCCAAGCGAGCGCACTGCCCGGTATCGTCGTTCTCCCGCAATGATTTCGTATCCTGTTCCTTGTTTTCGAACGACGATCGGCTGGAGTAATCCATGCTCTTCGATCGTAACGGCTAGCTCTTCAATTCGGTCCCCATCAAACACTGTCCGTGGTTGGAACTGGTTTGCGACAAGTTCTGTCAATGGTAATTCCTGAACCGTCTCTTGTGGGTCAAGCTCGATCGTAGCAGGTTGCCCTCCCTTACCGAGCAGCTTGGCAATTGCATTTCTCACGTTGGCGCACCTCACCTTTATCAGTCATCGTTTCACGTGAAACGGTGTTTAGCTTAATGGATCTTTCGCAGGCGTACCCGCTTTACGCGGATATTTCCCGGGTGTTGTTCGTTTTTTATCTACAATAACGATATTACGCTCACTTTCCTCGCCTGGCAATTGGAACTGGAAACTTTCCCGTAAATTCCCACCGAGTACTTTTAAGGCAATCGCACCATCCTCGAGCTCTTCACTGACTTTCGCTGCCTTCAAGGCAACGAATTGTCCACCGACTTTCGCAAGCGGTAAGCAATATTCCGCGAGAACGGACATCCGGGCGACCGCACGAGCTGTCACGACGTCGAACCGTTCGCGGAATTGTTTATTTTTACCGAACTCTTCGGCGCGTCCATGATGGAACGCGACACCTTCTAGTCCGAGTTCCGTCGCCAAATGATTGAGGAAGCCGATTCGTTTGTTCAGTGAATCGACGATCGTCACTTGGAGATGTGGGAACATGATCTTGATCGGCAGACTTGGGAAACCAGCGCCCGCTCCGACATCACAAACCGTCGTGACCGTCGTGAAATCGAAATAGAACGCTGCTGTGATCGAATCGTAGAAGTGCTTGAGATAGACATCTTCTTCGTCCGTGATCGCTGTCAGGTTCATCTTTTCATTCCACTCGACGAGCAGTTCATAATACCGTTTGAATTGATGCAACTGATGTTCTGAGACTTCAAGTCCCTGTGCTGCCAATGCTGTTACGAATTGCTGTTGGTTCATCTCGTTCACTCCGCAGTCAATGCGTATTGGCCTTGCTCGATGTAGACAAGCAGAATCGAGATATCAGACGGGTTTACCCCTGAGATCCGGGATGCTTGTCCGATCGAGAGCGGACGCACTTGGTTTAGTTTTTGTTTCGCTTCAATCGCTAATCCACTGATCGCATCGTAATCGAGACGATCCGGAATCCGTTTTTGCTCCATCCGCATCATTTTTTCGACTTGATCAAGTTGCTTATCGATGTAGCCGGCATATTTGACTTGGATTTCGACTTGTTCTGCTGCTTCTGCAGACAGTGGTGTTTCCGGTGGTGTCATCTGCGCGATCATCGCATACGTAATTTCCGGGCGTTTCAGCAACGTGATCGCATGCAGCGCTTCCTTGAGTGGTGATGCACCAATTGCTTCTAGCTGTGCATTCACGTCCGCTGTCGCTTTGATGACGACCTTCTCAAGACGTTTCATCTCAAGACGGATTTGTTCTTGTTTATCGAGCAACTTCGCTTGGCGCTCTTCCGAGATCAATCCGAGTTCATGTCCGATTTCCGATAGGCGAAGGTCCGCATTATCATGACGGAGCAACAACCGGTACTCGGCGCGTGACGTCAAGAGACGGTATGGTTCGTTCGTACCTTTCGTGACGAGATCATCGATCATGACACCGATATAGCCTTGTGAACGTGACAAGATAAGTGGTTCTTTGCCTTGGACTTGTAGTCCGGCATTGATCCCTGCCATGATTCCTTGCCCCGCTGCTTCCTCATACCCACTTGTTCCGTTGATTTGACCCGCTGTGAATAAACCCGGAACCCGTTTTGTCTCGAGCGTTGGCCAGAGTTGTGTCGGAACAACGGCATCGTACTCAATCGCATAACCAGGACGCATCATTTCTGAATTCTCAAGCCCTGGAATCGAGCGGAGAATATCGTGTTGAACGTCTTCCGGTAAACTTGTCGATAACCCTTGCACGTAGACTTCTTCCGTATCGCGACCTTCTGGCTCAAGGAAGATTTGGTGACGCGGTTTATCGTTGAACCGGACGACCTTATCTTCGATCGATGGGCAATAACGTGGACCTGTTCCTTTGATCATCCCAGAGAACATTGGTGAGCGGTGCAGGTTCGCATCGATCAACTGATGCGTATACTCCGTCGTATACGTCAACCAGCATGGGATCTGTTCCGTGATCATCTGAGTCGTTTCATGACTAAATGGAAGTGCTACTTCGTCGCCTGGTTGAATCTCCGTCTTCGAGTAATCGATCGTTTTCCCGTCGATTCGCGGTGGTGTACCTGTCTTGAAACGTGCGAGCTCAAATCCGAGTTCTTCAAGATGTTTCGATAGATTGATCGATGGCATCTGATTGTTCGGACCACTCTCGTACGACAATTCACCGATGATGATTTTTCCGCGCATGAACGTTCCTGTCGTGATGATGACCGCTTTCGCCCGGTACTCCGCCCCTGTATTCGTGACGACACCGACGCAACGTCCTTCGTCGTCAATCAATAACCGTTCGACGAGCGCTTGACGTAAAAGCAAATTCGGTTCATCCTCTGTCTCTTATACACATCTCCGAGCCCACGAGACT
>NZ_WBYY01000038.1:0-21900 GCF_048985645.1 Exiguobacterium sp. A1_3_1
CTACCTTGACAGGGTAGAGGTCGCTGGTTCGAGCCCAGTCAGAATCATACCGAAATCGTTCCTTTTCGAAGGGACGATTTTTTTTTGCGTTAAAAAAACTATTCCCGAAATCAATCAGGAATAGTTGGAAGGGAGGTAAATTGTTTTATTGAATTTCGAGGTGAAGATCGCCACGCTTCGTCCACCCTGCGACGGTCGTCAATCGATAGAAGACGAGCGTCAAGACGCCAGGTAGAACGACACCAGTCAAGAAGAAGACGAGGAACGCCTGAGGACCTTGGTTGACGAAAATATTGAGTGGGGCAATCATCGAATTTAATCCAAGTCCTGCGAGTTCGTACGGTACTTTCAAAGAGAGAAGAAGCGTCGCGACAGGAGCTGAAATCATCGCTGCGAGAAACGGTGCAACGACAAGACGTGGATTTTTAACGATATTCGGGAATTGTACTTTAGGTGTTACAAAGAATGAAGCAATCAAACCACCTGGATCCGTCTGACGGTATGCCATCAACGTGAAGCCGACGAATTGAGCGGAACAGCCAATCAGTGCAGCGGCACTTGCTACAGGATCAAGTTGCAAAGCGATAGCGAGTGCAGCGGACGAAGCAGGAGACATCAATAAGACACTAAAGATGAGTGCGATGACAAGAGAAGTTGCGATTGGAGATGATTCAACGGATGCTGTGATCATGGCACTGAATTTTGTAAGGAGTGGTGTCGTGACGGCAGCAGCACCGATTCCAGTCACGCCGCCAGCAAGGACAGCACTCATCGGGATCACCATCATGTCAAATTTCGTTTTTCCAGTCATGCGTTTTCCGACGTATACAGCGACAGCAGCTGCGAGTAACGCACTGATTGGCTGACCGGGTACAAGAACGAGTCCAGAAGCAGTCGATTGAAGAGCGGCACCACCAATCGTCGCTGCGATCATCGCGCTGAACAGGACAAGTGTGTTTCCTCCGAGCTGAAAGGCAATACCGGCACCAAGCGCAGGGGCGAGTAGTACTTTTGCGACACCACCAATCGTCAGTAGCATTTGGATATGTAGAAGATTTCCGAGCGTCTCAATCAGGAGTCCGACACCGAGTGTTACAAGAACGGCATTTGCCATTCCAGCTGATACTTTTACCATTCGATCCATCGCATATTCTTTCAACGTTGTCATCCTCTCTATCTATCTCTATTTTTTGCCATGAAAAAAGCCTATCCGTTTTTGGGATAGGCGCCACTCATTCTGTGCGGGCGCCTCATTCGATGCATCGAAAGAAGGGCCCAAAAATCATTTCCGTTTCATCATCGGAAAAGTTTTCAGTCCCTCATGCATAGAATAATCAGTCGGCCGACTTGGTTAAATGGCTGTTGCGTCGGAATCATTCGATCGTGCCCCTCTCTGTGAATTTTTCTAAGCCTAACATGCTCTTGATTAATAATCAATATTTTCTGACAATTTATTTTTTCCTGAAATCTGACAGGAATTCACGGTATCATCGGGAAATCCTAATGTACCAACAATGGAGGCGTTTACATGAAAGTGATGCTTTTTACAGATATTCATGGTAATGCATCAGCATTACGTGCAGTATTGTCCTATCTTGATCAACAACCAGAGATCGATGCCGTCTATTGTCTCGGTGATCTTGTCGGCATTGGACCAGAGCATAATGAAGTCATTGATCTATTGAAGCAACGACCAGATATTCAAACGATTTCTGGGAATCATGATGAATGTGTCCTTGCTTTAATCCATGGGGAGAACTATCCCGATAGTTACCGCCATGCGAAAGAGCACCATCAATGGATTGCGGATACGTTGACGCAAGAAAATCAAAAGTATTTGGAACGTTTACCGCGTGTCTTAAATATCATGCATCAGGAACAAACGATGCACCTGACGCACTATGCTTATGCCGACCAGACGAAGAAGATTGGTGAAGAGCCGTTAAAGCAAGCGGTGGATGGAACGAAAGAAAACTTATCCGTCCTGTTTGCTGGAAGTGAGGCGCGGATCATTGGTTTCGGTCACCATCATCCAGCGCAACAAGTCGAGACAGAGCAAACGCTCTTTATTAATCCAGGTGCACTTGGATGTCAGGAAACAGCTATTGCTCCAGTAGCAATCATCGATTGGGAGAAGGGCCAAGTCCGTTCAGAAATCCTGAAGCTTTCATATGATGATCGACCATTTTTAGACGTTCTCAAAACGACGGAGATGCCGGAACGTGAGTTGATGCGCCGACTCTTCTTCGGTAGTAGGACATGAAAAAACCTTCATGAGTAGTTCATGAAGGAATTCAATCAAGACGACAATTTTGTCATGATTGAGATAAGACAAACGACAATCAGTAACACGATACCGATGTTTCGTTTCAATGGATGGCGTGACCAGTAAAAGAATAGCGCAAGGACAGGGGCCACAAAAAAGGCAACGATGAGACTGATTAATGTTGCAAGAAATAATACAAACATCCAAAGCTTGCTCGTTATCCGGTATACCTGCCACATGTCGTAAAGCGACATGAGTGTATAGGCGAGTAACACGAAGATGATTCCGGTCGATAAACTCAAAGTGATCATCACTCCATTCTCTATTTAGTATAAGGGAGGGAGCGAGAATGACTACACGACTTGAAGTAAAAAACGTGACGAATCGATGAACGTGCGATTATACGCTGTAACGAAAGAGAAAGGGGAAAGCACCAATGTCAAATATTTATCGTCGTTTTTTTCTGTTTCCGGATATTTTGATGATGCTCGTATTACTGATTGCGGTCAGTAGTTATGTCCTTGCTCAGCCGTTTCATTGGACGACTATATTATTCTTTTGTCTTGGACTGATCGTATTTAGCTTCAGTGAATACTTGACGCATCGTTTTTTGTTTCATTTACCACCGCCTAAAAATGTGCTTGGACGAAAATTGTTGAAACGACTTCATTACGATCATCATGCGCATCCGAATGAACTGCATCTGTTGTTTTTACCGGTCTGGTATTCCTTGCCGAATCTTGGTTTCTTTGCTGCTCTGACCTATTTTCTGACGCAATCTGTCGTTTCGACAGCGGCAGCCGCGAGTGGATTGATCGTCATGCTGCTTGTGTATGAATGGAAACATTACGTGGCACACGTTCCGTTGAAACCGAGAACACGCTTTGGAAAATGGATGAAAAGAACGCATCTATTACATCATTTCAAAAATGAACACTACTGGTTTGGTGTGTCAAATCCGGTGGGAGATTGGTTGTTTGGCACACTGAAGGATGAAAAAACAGTTACTTCTAGTCAAACGGCACGGAATTTAGAAAAGAATCGAGAATATGAAAAACCGCCGATCCACTGACCGGCGGTTTTTTGATTCATAAAATACGTAGCATGGCACGACGAATCGTATCGAGCTCAAGTGGATGCGCAATCGATGGCCATTCGGCAATCAATGCGATATACGTCCGGAAAATCAGAAAGGCTGTGACATCGACTGGTACGTCACGATCATCTTGTCCAAGGCGAGTCTCAAGGAGCGTTTTAAGATATTCGACGACATGTCGTTCAATACGTGTCCGTAATTCTTGCATTTCTTGTAATTTAAGATTACGTGTTTCTTCGATGATTTGAAGAATGAACAAATGTTGTTGCTGATGATATACGATAGCATCGATCATTGCTTGCTTATTTTCTTCTACCGTCGCATGTTCGACGTAAGCGCGTTCTGCTTCTTCTTTCATCTCTTGCAGCACACGGGTTACGAGCGATTCGAACAAATTGAGTTTACTTTCAAACAGTTGGTAGACGGTCGGTTTCCCGACATGAGCGCGTCGAGCGACACGCTCGATCGTCGTACCTTTATAACCGAGTTCAGAAAAGCAAGCCATCGCTGAGTCTAGTATCAGTATTTCTTTATCAGACTGTGTCATGTTGTTTTCGTCTCACTTTCGTTGAGAGTAAAATCCGCTTGGCTCCGAGCCCTCCAACGAAGCTGATGAGCAACGCGACGACTAGGATGGTCGCGAGGACTTGACTGTTTGAGATGAGGGTGTCCGTCACACCAAGTCCAAGGGCTTCACGGAATCCACCGACTGAATACGTCATTGGTAAGAAGGCGTGAATCGCTTGGAAGAAGCTTGGCGTCATCTCGACTGGGAACGTACCGCCACTACCACCGATTTGAAGCAGAAGTAGTAGGAAGGCAAGGAATTGTCCGACGCGACCGAGTAGCATCGCGAGCGTGAACAGAATCGTGATGAACGTCATACCTGTTAAGGCGGCGAATCCGTAGAGTGCAGGAACGCTCGCGACATCAGAATCGAGAACATAGACGATGGCCGTAGCCGCTGCGACACCTTGTAATGCGCCGATCGGTAAGATGAGTGATAATTTACCGACAAGGAAGCGCCATGTCAGACTCTCACCATGTTCTGGACGAATCTGGTAGACAGACGAGAACATCAAGGCACCTGCGAATAAGGCGATACTAAGGATGTAAGCTGATAAACCAGAACCGTAGTTGTTGACCGTCGAATAGTCATGTTCTTTTAAGACGACAGGTTCTGCGAGCATATTGTCCCGCTCTTTCGTTGGCTTGACAGTGGCGTCTTTAGCTCCTTTGCTAAGCTCGTCCTTCAACGTTTTAGCCCCATCTTCAAGTTTCGTATTGGCATCCGCGATTTTTGAAGCCCCATCGGTCGTTTTACCGATACCGTCTGTAATCGTAGTTGAACCAGATGCCAATTGACCTAACCCGTTAGTTAACGCGCTAGCTCCTGTTTGGAGTTGGTGTGTGCCATCTGAAAGTTGATTAGCTCCGTCAGCCAGTTGTGTACCGCCTGTTGCCGCTTTATGCACGCCTGCAGTATATTGACCGAGTTTTTCATTGAATGTCTTTTGTCCGCTTGCTAATTGTTGTGCGCCAGATTCGACTTGCTTCGCACCGTCGACGAGTTTTACTTGACCTGCGTTCAGTTGCGATACGGCGGACTCGACTTGCTTACCGCCAGCAGCAAGTTGACCGATTTTTTTCGTCGCTTCGGTTGCTTGAGCAAGACTTTGATCGATTGCCCCTTCTTGCGCAGCGAGGCTTTTAATATTTTCTTCTAACGTTCCAATTGTTCCAAGTAACGTTTGTTTCTCCTCATCTGATAATTGATCAGAAGCGGAAATAACTTGTTTTAGTTGAGCGGCATTTGCTTCAAGCGCTTCTCGACGCGCACGTAGATCTTGTTTAGATTGTGCAGCATCTTGATTCAATTGATTTAATAATACATTAGCTGCCTGAGCTTTCTCGTCCAGTTGATTTAATCCGTCCGTCAACTGAGGAATTTTTTCGTTGAGCTGAGCCGTACCCGCAGCCAGTTGCTCTGCCCCTTGACGGACTTGTGTCGAGCCACCGCTGAGTTTTGTTGCTCCGTCTTCTAGTTGCGCGGCACCGGCTTGCAACTTACCACCATTTTCGTCTAGCGTGTTCAACCCAGAAGACAACTCACCCGTTTTTTGAGCGAAGAGAGCAGTTTTTTCGTCGAGTGTCGTGACACCGTCACTGAGTTTTTTTGAACCTTGATTTGCTTCCCCGAGCTTTTCAGATAGTGTCAGACTGCCATCCGCAAGTTTTCCGAGGTTCGTAGCCAGTGTTTTAGCACCATCCGCTGTTTTGTGGTTGCCATCTTCTAGTTTAGAAGAACCGTCCGATGCCTTTTCCATACCGTTTGCAATTTTCTTTAACGCACCGAAGATCGCACTACTGTATTGTTTTGTCACGGATTTACGGATCTTTTCGTTTAATTGTTTGGCAGCCGTACTCGAAATTTGTGTGCCCGAGTAGTTTTTGGCTGGGTTCAAGTAATATTCCAACTCAATCTTTTTTGGATGATCATCGAGTAGTGTCGTTGCATTTTTAGAGAAATTCTTCGGGATGACAACCGTCATGTAGACTTTTCCGTCGCGTAGTTCTTTTTCGGCTTTGTCCTGAGACAAGAACTGCCAATCAAAATCATCATTTTTTTTGAGTTTGTCGACGAACTGATCCCCGATGTCGACTTTTTCTCCTTTAAACTTCGTTGCTTTGTCTTCGTTGACGATAGCAACCTTAATATCTTCTGTACGACCGTATGGGTCCCAGAATGCAGATAAGAAGATGGAGTTGTAGAGAAACGGTACGAGGATGAGGGCGAGAATGACGACGATCATCATCGGACTCTTCAATTTCTTCCATTCTGAGCGAAACATAAATACAAATCCCCTTTCTAAAACTCAAAACTAGTTTGAGTTTTAGGTTTTGATGAGGTTTACTTTACTCTCTTCATTAAAAAAAAGCAATCGATAATCTTGATTTCACATAAAAAAGACGACTCGCAGGGAGTCGTCTCGAAAAAAGCGAGTTAAGGGAGCAAAAGTAGTTTTCCTGTGCTGCGTCGGCTTTCCAAAAAGTCATGTGCTGCTTTGCCATCAGATAATCTGAATGTTGTAGGCGAAGACAGGGTGAGATGGTCGGATAGAATCCAATCAAACAGTTCACCCGATCTACGGATGCGTTCTTCAGAAGATGTTAATACGTTCCAAAGATCACCACCCGTCAATGTTTTGGACGTATCCATCAAAAAGCGGGGATCAACAGGTGCAGGATCACCGCCTGCCATACCGTAGAAGACAACTGTTCCATGGACTTTCGTGACATGGAAACTATCCATTAAGGTAGAACCGATAGACTCATAAACGACATCGACCCCTTTACCAGAAGTTTGCGCGAGTACGTGCTCGACCCAGTTCTCTGAATATAAATAGACAGATTCACAGCCAGCAGTTTTAGCGATCCGTGCTTTCTCAGGAGAAGACGTCAATCCAATCGGAGTTGCCCCAAGCAAGCGAATGAGCTGTGTCAACAACTGCCCAACGCCACCGGCAGCGGCATGCACTAAGACGACATCTCCCGGTTGGACATGATAGCTATCTCGAGTTAAATAATGCGCTGTTAACCCTTGTAATAAGACAGAAGCTGCTGTTTCGTATGAGATACCATCAGGAAGCGGAATCAATTTATCAACGGGTGCTGCGACGTACTCAGCATTCGCAAGCGGGACATCCGCAAAAGCAACTCGTTGACCTACGTGGAACGTTGAAACATCAGCACCGATTGCGGTGATGACTCCTGCACCTTCATACCCTAAAATATAGGGAGGCTGTCCTTCTAAATGATAGTTTCCTTTTCGGCGATAGATGTCTGCAAAATTCAAACCGATCGCTTTCATTTCAATCAGAACTTCCTGTTCAGTAATTGTTGGCGTTGGCACGTCTTCGAAGCGTAATACATCAGAACCTCCAAATTCGTGGAAAGTTAATGCCTTCATCTCAACACATCCTTCTTTTAAATCTGCTTTTAGTATAAGGCAGAACATCTGAAAATGATGGACAGATGCGTTACACTAGAAAAAAAGAGGAAAGAAGGGACGTTATGAAACGTGTCTTAATGGGAGGAATTCGTTTTTATCAGAAAGTCATCTCTCCCATGAAGCCAGCCACATGTCGATTTTATCCAACATGCTCCCATTACGGGATGGAGGCGATTGAACGTCATGGTGCAGTAAAAGGGAGTTATTTGACGACGCGTCGATTGTTACGGTGCCAACCGTTTCATCCAGGTGGTCTCGATTTCGTTCCAGAACCTGATCAATTTAGTTGGAAAGCACCGCTGCAACGGGAAAATCCGCGGGAGAAGGCGGAAGAAACGAAGGAGTAAGTCATGTGAAGGTTCTCTTTTGTTTAATGAAGTAAGAACAAATAAAGGGACGTATGTTACCGGAAATTACCGATAACATACGTCCCTTTTTGTTCTATTTACAGACGATCATAGTTTACCCGTTAAAAACTGTGCTTCGCCAAGACCGAAGCTCCAGTCGGCTGCATCATTTTCGACGATCGACACCATCAAATCAGTCGGTGCGAGTCCGCAGTTTGCTTGTAAGCGTTCGGCGAGTAAGTGGTAGAGACGTTGTTTTTTCTCTTCCGTCCGCGTTTTACTCGTTACACTAATAAGAACGATATCTTTACTCCGTTCAAATCCAAGTCCTGTATCTTGAATGACCATCTCATGTGCTTTATGCGTATGCACGATTTGATAACGATCGCGCTCCGGCACATCAAATGCTTCGACCATCGCATCGTGTGCGGTGTCGAGTAACGTTTTCAACTCTTCTTCTGAACGTCCTTCAATGACGTCGAATCGTAATAACGGCATGTGAAATCACTCCTTAACAAAAGTATGTAGAGTAGGGGGAAAACCCTACTCATATATTACTCGAAGAATGGTTTGTATTGACGACGATCGTGCATGACAGACAACCATTGGACAGTCGAGAATTCTTCAAGTACCCACTCACCGTTGAAGCGACCGAGTCCTGAATCTTTTTCACCACCAAATGGCATATGTGGCTCATCGTTGACCGATTGATCGTTGATGTGAATCATACCTGTCTCGACTTCAAGCGCAAAGGCAGTCGCGCGTTCAATAGAAGAACCATGGACAGCGCCACTCAATCCGTATGGAAGTGAGTTCGCGATTTCGAGTGCCTCTTCATCCGTATCGAACGGGATGATGACAGCAACCGGTCCGAAGATTTCATTTTTAGCGAGTGGCATATCATTCGTAACACCAGTGACGACAGTAGGTGCGATGACGTTATCTTTTGCTTCGCCGCCGACACGAACGGTTGCACCCGCAGCTTTTGTTTTCTCGAGATCTTCAAGAATTCGTTCAACTTGTGATTGGTTGATGAGCGGTCCGACTTGTGTCCGCTCATGTGATGGATCACCGTATTGTAGCTCTTTTACACGAGCAACGTATTTCTCGACGAATTCATCATGAATCGAAGAAGCGACGAGAATTCGGTTCGTCGACATACAAATTTGACCTTGGTGATAGAACTTGCTGTAGACAGCAGATTCGACCGCGCGATCGAGATCAGCATCATCAAGTACGACGAAGACGTTGTTTCCGCCAAGTTCAAGCGCTGTTTTCTTTAGATGTTTACCAGCAAGTTCACCGATATGACGACCTACTTCAGTTGATCCTGTGAATGAAATCAAACGTGGTACAGGATGTTCGACGATAGCATCACCGATTTCTGAACCGCGACCGACGATGACATTCAAGACACCTTTTGGCAATCCAGCTTTTTCAAACAGACTAGCAAAAATCAATCCGCCTGAAACAGGTGTGTCCGTAGCTGGTTTGACAACGACTGCGTTCCCGATGGCAATAGCAGTAGCGATCGACCGTACAGCTAAGTGGAACGGGAAGTTCCATGGACTGATGACACCGATGACGCCAAGTGCTTTACGGTAGATCCGGTTTTCTTTACCTGGTACGACCGATGGACGAATTTCACCGTGCATCCGAAGTGGGAATGTCGCAGCTTCCTTGACGATCAAGACAGAAGCAAGGAATTCGCCTTCCGCTTTAATACGTGTACTTCCTGACTCTTTAATCAACCATTCGATGATCGTTTCTTTCTCCTCGTACAAGACTTTCAAGAAGTTTTCGATCAAGCCTTGGCGTTTTAAGGCAGGAACTTTCGCCCAGTCTTTTTGAGCGACTTGAGCCGCTTCATATGCGTCATCTAAATCTTGTTGATTCGCTGCAGAGATTGTAAAGAGCTCTTCACCCGTGAAAGGATTCGTGTTCGTCATGTTGCTGTCACTTGCGCCTGTGCGCCACTGACCGTCAATATAAATTTTCGTGAAATCTGTATGCAATGTAGCTTCGTTTTGTTGAGCCATATCATTTCATCTCCCATTCGTTTTCATAACAATTAAGTTATTCACGTTATGAAAAGAAGTAAAACACATCCGTGCACTTCGACCAAACATATTGCTCAAAGTCAGTCAGTCAGATGGGTTTTAAAGCGCTTTAAATCAGGAAATCAATCAGTATAGTGCTATAAAAAGGAGGAATTTTATTTTGAAGAAGCTGAAAGTCCTGTCTCGAGAAATCAATTGGTGGTGGCCATTGTTATATGGTCTCATTGGGATTGGTTTGACGGGAATCGTGACGTGGTTAGATGTGTATATATCAGACTGGTTTCCAAAAGAGTGGCAAACGACACTTGGCTTAGCGCAGACAATCCATAGTTCGGTCTTTACCGGACTGCTCGCCATGATGACATTCACGTTCTCGACCATCCTGGTTGTATTGACGACCTATTCATCACAATTCTCACCTCGGACATTGCCTAATTTCATCGAGAATCGACAGGTGCAACACATCTTTGGCATATTCATTGGAGCGGTCAGTTACTCGATGACGATGCTCTTTTTCCTTCGTCCGGCTTTGAAGACGAGTGTCGTCGCTTCAACAGTAGCGGTTCTCGTCGTGTTGATATCGATCGTGGCATTCGTCGCATTCATTCATATCGTCAGCCAGTCGATTCGCGTGACGACATTACTGGATCGATTACACGAAGAAGGGAACGAATTATTGAAACGGCAAGTCGAACATCTAGAATCGGGAGAACAAAAGATTACTGAAAGAAAGATGACGACAAATTATCCACATCTTATTCAGGCAACTCGAACCGGATATATTCAAGCAGTCGATTATGATGCTTTTGATCAGAAAGACCGCGTGTATATTGATCGAACGGTCGGCTCATTCGTAACAGAGGGAGAAGCCATCGGACGGGCGACTTGCCGGGATATCAATGAAAGTATCTTAATTGGACCGACGAAATCTTCAGAACAGGATTTTGCATTTGTTCTTGAAAAATTAAGTGAAGTTGCTTTACGTGCGATTTCTCCAGGAATCAATGATCCGAATACAGCGAGACATGCGGTTCGGATCATTGGTGACTTAATGCGACAGTATGCCGTAATACCAGATGGTGTACTAGTTGTTGGAAAGGACCAGCAACATATCGTCGTCAGGGAAACCTACCAACAATTGTTGTACACGACGTTTTATCAACTCCGACATTACGGAGCAGAGGATATTTCAGTTCTCGCGACGATGCTCGAGTCGCTTGGAACGATGAAGCGACAAGCCTTACCTGCTCACTATGAAACGATTCAACGATTCATTCCATACATCTGTTCGGAAGTACATTTTGAAACAATGAACGACTGGGATCGTGATTTTTTACAAAATCAAATCCATCGGGCGTTGAATGAAACTTTTGTCTCCCCTTCGACGTAAAAAGGGCAAGAGAATCAAAAGAAGGGAGGAATAGAAAGTGACAATCTTGTTATGGAGTCTGATCGTCGTCTGTTTTCTAGTCGCTTTTGCAGGTCTCGTGTATCCGATCATCCCAAGTGCGCCGATTTTAGTAGTTGGTTTTTTGATTTATGGATTCGGATTCGGGTTCTCTGAACTATCGATTAGTTTTTGGGTGATTCAAGCGATTTTCATCATTCTCTTATTTACGCTCGATTATCTCGTCAGCGCCTACACCGTCGATCGACGAGGAGGCTCACAAGCGGCTAAGATTGCAACGACAGTCGGATTGATTGCGGGACCGTTTATTTTGCCAGGTATCGGATTATTAATTTTCCCGTTTGTCTTTGCCATCTTGACGGAAAAAATCATTAGTAAAAAAACATGGCAAACCTCGGTTTCAGTTGGGATCGGAACAGTCCTTGGTATCTTATCAAGTGCCTTATTAAAGGGAATCGCGATGTTACTCATGATCGTAATCTTTATTCTCTATGTCGTCTGACGGTCTGAAATGATGTCTTCAAGTACACATTTTATGAAAGTTCCGTTATAGTATGAATATGAAAAAGTAGGGAAGCTTTGAAAGTCTGAAGCTTCTTTTTGCTGTAAACCACCAGATGCCTCGGCATCTGGCTTTATATTAATGGAGGTGAATCCCCTTTCTTCGGGGAAACGATTGGACAGTACACACTCAATGGAGACATTCGACACGACGACGATCATCATTCGGCTACTCGTCATTGCACTACTCATCGTCTTAACCGCTTTTTTTGTAGCTGCCGAATTTTCGGTCGTCAAAATGCGAATGTCTCGAATCGATCAGTTGATTACAGAAGGAAGCAAGACTGCGAAAGTGGCGAAGAGGCTACTTGAGAATTTGGATTATTATTTATCGGCCTGTCAACTTGGAATTACCGTGACAGCGCTTGGTCTCGGGTGGTTAGGAGAATCAACGGTAGGTGCGATTCTCGGTATGTTGTTCGAAGAGATTGACATTCCGAACTCCGTCTCGACGATCATTTCGTTCGTTCTTGCATTCTCGATTGTAACGTTTCTTCATGTCGTGCTTGGAGAACTTGCTCCAAAATCTTTAGCGATTCAAAAAACGGAAGCGATCACGATGTTACTCGCGCCACCACTATATTGGTTCGGTAAAATCATGAAACCTTTCATCTGGACATTGAACGGTTCAGCACGAATCATTCTTCGGTTGTTTGGCGTCGAGCCAGCGGGACACGAAGAAGTCCATTCTGAAGAAGAGATTAAAATCATCATGACACAGAGTTATAAGAGTGGAGAAATCAACCAGACTGAGCTTTCCTACATGCAGAACATCTTCTCGTTCGATGAGCGGATCGCGAAAGACATCATGTTACCGCGGACGGACTTAATCACGATTTCGAACGATGCATCGATGGAGGACATCATTCGCCTCGTTGAAGAGTATCAGTTCACACGTTACCCAGTAGCGGAAGAAGGAGATAAGGATAAAATCCTTGGCTTCATCAATGCGAAACAATTATTTACGGATCATATGGCGAATAAAGGAAAAGCATTAAGCTATTACATCCACAACTTGCCGATTGTATCCGAATATTCGCCGCTTCAAGATGCCATGCTGAAAATGCAGGTGGAACGGACACCGATGGCACTCGTCATCGATGAATACGGTGGTACGGCTGGTGTCATCACGATGGAAGACATCTTGGAAGAAATCGTCGGAGAAATCCGAGATGAATTCGATAAAGATGAGAAAGCAGATATCGAACAAATTCATGAGCGATTATACCGCATCTCAGGCCGTGTCTTGATTGATGACCTAAATGAACGCTTTAACTTAGGAATCGAAGAAGAAGACATCGATACGATTGGTGGCTGGGTCATGGCACAGGATACGGAAGTGTCGAGTGGTCAAGAATTCCGCTATCAGGAATACACGATCAAAGTCATGGAAGTCGATAATCATCAAGTGAAATCGATTTATCTTCAATTGCCTGATCAAGAAGAAACTGCAACAGAAGAGATTGGATAAGAAATAGAATGTGCAAGACGATGAACTTCGAGTTCATCGTCTTTTTTTGTCTACTTAAAAAATGATTAGCTAAGGTGATAGACACATCTTGTGTTTATCTCCCTCAGTGACGGGTATTACTGTCTATGTGGCAAAAAAAGCATTTTTTAATTCAACAGGAAAAGGGGTTTTCTATCATGTCAAACGTCATTCTTACTTCACGTGCATCTGCAGTCGGTGGTCGCGACGGGAAAGTCGCTTCAGACGATAACGTCATTAATCTCGATTTAGTCATGCCAGGAACAAAAGGCAAAGAAGACATTCCGACATCAAACCCGGAACAGTTATTCGCAGCAGGATATGCCGCTTGTTTTGATGGTGCCTATAACTTAATGGCGCGCCAAGCAAAAAAACGAGTCGAGACGCGGACGAATTCAGAAGTCAGCCTCTTACAGGATGAAGCGGATAACGGTGTAAAAATTGCAGCGAAACTCGTCGTCGAGGTCGTTGGCGTATCACAGGAAGAAGCCGAAGACTTACTAGAGAAGACACACAATTTCTGCCCGTACTCAAAAGCGACACGTGGCAACATTGATGTTGATCTTTCTGTTAAAGTCGTCGATTCACTATAAGCATAATCGACGAATCATAAGGAGGGTTTTCCATGGCACCGAAAGAAACCGATCGTCCAAATGAAGAGTTTGAAGATGAACGGGATCGTCTGTCGGATAAAGAACGGAAACTGACAGAGGAGCAACAAAAGGAAATCCTAAAAGGAAAAGACGAAATGCCAGATGATACGGTTTCTCCACGAGATCGCGGAGAAGATCCGATTTAAATCAAACAACTTGGGGGATGAATCACATGTCTAAAAAAGTAGCAGTCGTACTCGCCGATCATTTTGAAGATGTAGAATTCACAGGACCGGTTGATGCATTAAAAGAAGCAGGGCACGAGATCACTGTCATTGGTGCTAAAAAAGGTGCAGAACTCGTCGGCAAACAGGAAGAGGCAAAAGTAAATGTTGATCTCTCGATTGATGAGACTTCAGCAGCAGACTACGATGCTCTCCTGATTCCAGGCGGATTTTCACCAGATTTACTCCGAGAAGACGAGCGTTTCGTCTCATTCGTCGAAGAATTCGATATGTCGAAAAAACCGATTTTCTCAATCTGCCATGGACCACAATTGATGATTAATGCAAAAATCGTCAAAGGGAGAAAAATGACAGGTTACAAATCAATTCGAATTGATTTGGAAAATGCTGGTGTGGACTTTGCAGATGAAGAAGTCGTCGTCGACGATAATTTCGTCTCAAGTCGTCAACCAGATGATATTCCTGCATTCAACCGGGAAATCGTTGCAAAACTTGGCTAATGGTATAGAACAAAAATCAGCACTGCGATAACGCAGTGTTGATTTTTTTTAGGGGTTTTCTGGATAATCACAGAGTTCCGTAATGACGCCGTGTGAATGACGAGGATTCATATAAATTAGTCGTCGTCCGAACGGCGTCGTTCGATACGTATCTTCTAAAAATGTTAAGCCTCGTTGTTTTGCTTCTTCAATCGCCTGATCTAAATTCTCTACACGATAAGCAATATGGTGGACACCTTTCCCGCGTTGTTTTAAAAAACGTGCGATTGGACTATCCGGACTTGTTGGCGTTAACAACTCGATGTGCGCATCATCGAACTCGATGACCGCAATATTGGAAGCGACACCTGGCGCAGGATTCGAGTACTCTTTTGTTAAGGTTCCTCCAAGTACGTTTGTATAAAATGAAATGGCTTCCTGCATGTCGCGAACGGCAATTCCAGTGTGGTCTAATTTCATATGATATCCTCCTTCTGTTCGCTTCAGTTTCCCAAAAACACTCCAAAGTTGCAACGATGAGTTACCTTCCAAATGTTTCTATTACATAGAAGAGGAAAGATTTATTTAAATTGAAATATCACTGAAATATTATGGAAGAGGAATGAATGCTATAATCAAAAACGTTCTTATAAAAAAGAAAAAAGATTACAGAATTTAAATTTAACTTAAATATTCTACGATAAATCATAAAACATACACTACAGAAAAAGAGGGAATACTACATGAAAAAAACGTTCGCGTCGCTCATCGTTTCCGCACTGGTTCTTTCATCAGCACCTCATTTTGCAGCAGCAGACGATTTAAGTGAACAGAAAGCCAAAAACGAACAACAGCAACAAGACAATGCTAAAAAGCAAAAAAACTTAGAGTCTTCTGTTAATCAAGAAGGTCAAAAAATCTCTAAAACACAGCAAGAAGTCAATCGACTAGACGAAGCGTTGAACGAAAAAATCTTTGCTGTCGAAACAAAAGATCGTCAAATCAAAGCAACAGAACGTGAAATCGTTGAGCTTGGAAAAGAAATCGAGAAATATAAAGCGAAACTAAAACGCCAAGAAAAACTACTCGGTGATCGTCTTCGTGTCATGCAAGAGAATGATGGAAACTCAATTAAATGGGAAGAAGTCATCTTTGGCGCTAAAAACGTTGGTGACCTCGTAAGCCGTGTCATGGCAGGGAAATCCATTTCAAAACAAGATGATAAAATGATCACGGATTACCAAAATACGCAAAAACAATTAGCGGATGCGCAACAAAAAGTAAAAGAAAAGAAAGCGCAGTTGGTCGTTGAGAAAAAAGAATTAAAACGTCAACAAGCGGATCTTGAATCACAATTAAAAGAGCGGAACAAACGCTTAAAAGAACTACGTAAGAAAAAAGAAAAGTTCGAAACACAATTGATGGATGCAAAAGAAGTCCAGCAAATTTTGATCGCTCAAGAAAAAGCGATTGCAGCTGAAAAAGCAGCGCGTGAACGAGAAGCTCGAATCGAAAAAGAGCGTCAAGCTCAAGCGGCACGTGAAGCAAAAGCACGAGCAGAAGCTGAAGCAGCTCAAGCAGCAGCTCAGAAAGAAGCGGAACAACAAGCAGCTAAAGAAGCGGCAGCTCAGCAAGCAGCACAAGAGAAGGCAGCGCAATCAGCAAAACCTTCTGGTTCGTCGAAACAATCGGCACCAAAACCATCTACACCAGCACCAACTGCGCCAGCACCGTCAGCTCCTGCGACACCTAAACCGTCACCATCATCAGGCGGACTCTTCATTCATCCAACTGCTGGTGCTGTGACACAAGGGTATGGTTCTGCAGGCGGAGAAAACGGTTATACGTTCCATAACGGGATTGACTTCGGTGGTCCAGTTGGCACGCCGATCGTTGCAGCTGCAACTGGTACAGTCATTACAGCATCAGGTGGCGGACCTTACGGAAATCACATCATGATTGCTCACCAATTGAACGGGAAGACATATACGACAGTCTATGCACATATGAGTTCATTGAACGCTAGTGCAGGTCAACGCGTCAGCCAAGGTCAACAAATCGGTACACGTGGTAGCACAGGAAACTCAACAGGTCCACACTTGCACTTCGAAATTCACGTTGGTGGATACAGCTACAGTGCAACAGGTCCAGCTAACTCAGTAAATCCAATGACTATGTTTTAAACAGTTAAGAATCGTTGCATATGCAACGGTTCTTTTTTTTATATTTGATAAGAAATATATATATTACAAAAAAACGTTTTCACTTGAAATGTAAATGAAATTTTTTTGAAACGATTAGGGTGCTATAATCTATTTCAGATATGAGAGAAACTTGAATACTATAATAAAAAATGAAAATACATAAGTGAGGAAAACGATATATGCTAAAAAAACTAATTTCTACCATTGTTTTAGGGGCATTACTTACAACAGGTACACAACCGATCGCGGCAGCAACGATTAAAGAAAAAAAGGCTGAAAATGCCGCTGAACAACGTAAATTAGAAAAAGCGATTAAAAAGCAAGAAGCTAAAATTTCAAAAGAACAACGTCAAATCAATCGAATCGACGCAGCGATTAACGAAAAGATTTTCCAAGTTTCCGAAAAAAATAAACAAATTAAACAGTTAAGCAATCGAATCGATGAGTTAAAGGCAGACATTGTTCGTTACGAGGAGATGCTACAGAAGCAGGAAGAACTACTCGGTGATCGTTTACGTGTTTTCCAAGAAAACGATGGAAATTCGATTAAGTGGGAAGAAGTCATTTTTGGATCAAAGGATTTAGGTGATTTATTCAGCCGTGTCATGGCGGGTAAAAAGATTGCTGAACAAGATGATAAAATGATTTCAGATTACATCGCGACACAACAAAAATTAGCAGAAGCAAAGCAAGCACTTGTTGAGAAAAAAGCGGAGCAAATGCAAGAAAAGAAAGTATTGCTTGAACAAAAAAAAGCGTTAAAAGTTCAAATGAAAGAGCGTAGTGCTACACTCAAAAAATTACGAAAAGGGAAGACGAAGTTTACGACAGAACTGTTAGACGCAAAAGAACTGCAAGCGACTCTCGAAGCGCAAGAACGTGCGATTGCGGCAGCGAAGGCAGCGGCTAAAGCAGCGGCTGAAAAAGCAGCAGCAGAGAAAGCGGCAGCTGAAAAAGCTGCTAAAGCAAGTGCTCAAGCAGCAAAACAAGCCAATAAGAATACAGAATCAACAAGTTCAGATACAACACCAATCGCTTCAGGTGGTGGGAAATTTGTCCGACCATCTTCTGGTGGGGTATCACAAGGGTTCGGACCAGCTAGTGGAGCAAACGGTTATACATTCCATAATGGCGTCGATTTCAAAGGTCCCGTCGGATCTCCGATCGTCGCAGCAGCAGCCGGAACCGTCATTACAGCATCAGGTGGTGGACCTTACGGAAACCACGTCATGATTTCGCATTTCTTGGATGGAAAAGTCTATACGACGGTTTACGCTCATATGAGCTCATTATCTGTTCATGCAGGACAAACGGTCTCTCAAGGTCAGCAAGTCGGAACACTTGGTAGTACAGGAAATTCAACAGGACCACACTTACATTTCGAACTACATGTCGGAGGTTATCAATATAGTGCTTCTTCTCCTCTGAATGCAGTGAATCCATTGGCATATCTGTAATCAAAAAACGGGCTTCGGCTCGTTTTTTTTTTGCTGCTGTGCTACAGTTAAGGCGAAACGAATACTTGAGCAACTAGGGGAGCTGGAGGAATCCGGCTGAGAGGAAAACCAATCTGTTTTCGACCCTATTACCTGAACTGGATAATACCAGCGTAGGAAAGTTGAGCCGAACGGATACCGGAATGCGTGTATAACGCTTTCGTATAGCGTCGACTGCTTTTTTACAGCGGTCGACGCTTTTTTGTCGGTCACGACTCCCTTATATTGCTCGATGGGAAGGTGAAAAGAATATGAAACATGTACTGACGATTGCGGGATCCGACTCCGGTGGTGGAGCTGGGATTCAAGCAGATTTAAAAACATTTTCAGCTTTAGGCGTTTATGGAATGAGCGTCCTGACAGCTGTCACGGCGCAAAATACGTTGGGTGTTCAAGCGGTGGAAGAGTTATCTCCAGAAATCGTAGATGCCCAGTTAACGTCGATTTTTTCAGACATTCGTGTCGATGCGATCAAAATCGGAATGGTCTCGAATGCGCAGACGATTCGTGTCATTGCTACACATCTCCGCAAACAGACAGTTCCGATCATATTAGATCCCGTCATGGTCGCTAAAGGCGGTCATGCCCTATTACGGACGGAGGCTGAACAAGCATTGATTTCGGAGCTTTTACCGCTTGCGACACTCGTCACACCAAATTTACCGGAAGCGGAGCGTTTAACAGGACGATCGGTCACCAATCTAGATGAAATGCGACTGGCGATGCATCAATTAGCTACACAGACAGGGGCAGTATTACTAAAAGGTGGACATCTCTCAGGAGCTGCGACGGATTTGTTGTTTGATGGGGAAGTAGAACACCGCTTCACATCGGAACGGTTAGACAATCAACATACTCATGGAACTGGTTGTACCTTATCTGCGGCGATTGCGGCGCGGATGGCGCTTGGAGAAGATTTGACAGATAGTGTAAGACAAGCAAAGAGCTATGTCACGGAGGCGATTCGTCATGGATTTGCTCTCGGACAAGGTATTGGACCGACACATCATTTTCATTCACTTTGGAGGGATACACATGTTTACGACCATTCTTGAACACAAACCACTCATTCACCATCTGACGAACACGGTAACGATCAACGACTGCGCAAACGTCACACTCGCTGTTGGAGCATCACCCGTCATGGCGGAAGACATTCGCGAAGTAGAAGAGATGGTTAGACTCGCGCAAGCCCTTGTCTTAAACATTGGTACGATCGATGCAGACATGCAAGCAGCTCAACGACTTGCAGCCCGTGAAGCGGGACGTTTGAATGTCCCGATCGTTCTTGATCCAGTTGGAGCAGGGGCAACGACATTACGTACTGCCTTTTCTAAAGAACTCATTGATCTCGGGTGTACGGTCATCAAAGGAAATACTTCTGAAATCAAGACGTTACTTGGGGAAGACGGACGAACTAAGGGAGTCGATGCTGCGGGAGATGCAATGATGGATCGAGAAAGTATTCGTGCATTCGCTCGCAAACACAAATCTGTCCTCGTCGTGACAGGTCCGAACGACTATATCACGGATGGAACGCGCGAAATGGAATTACATGTAGGAACACCTCGTCTAGGAGACATCACGGGTACGGGCTGTATGACGGCTTCCTTGATTGCGAGCTTCCTCGGCGCAGGATATACGGCGTTTGAGGCGGCTGTTCACGGAACATTCGTCATGGGAAAAGCAGGAGAACAAGCAGTCTCTGCGCAAGGTCTTGGTGATTTTAAACGAGAATTGTTCAATGCGATCAGCCTCATGACGGAGCAAGAACTGGTGGAGGTGACAGAACGTGTCAATTGATTACTCCATCTATGCAGTGACGGATCGTCGGTACCATCCTGGCGTCGCGATCGAGACGATCGTTGAGGAAGCTGTTTTAGGTGGTGCGACGATCGTGCAACTACGAGAAAAAACCGCACAAGGAAAGGAATTCTACGATCAGGCAGTTCGGTTGAAGAGACTGACGGATCGACACGACATTCCTTTGATCATCAATGACCGGATCGATATCGCGTTACTCGTCGGAGCTGGTTTGCATATCGGACAAGAAGACATTCCTTTAACCGCAGCACGTCGCCTTTTACCAGATGCTGTAATTGGTGTGTCGGTAGCCACTGTTGCACAAGCGATTGAAGCAGAACGAGACGGAGCCTCTTATTTAGGCGTGGGATCTCTATTTGCGACGTCATCCAAAGCGGACGCTGATTCCATGTCGCATACGATGCTTCAGGCGATTCGGGAAGCCGTACGATTACCTCTAATCGGTATTGGTGGAATCACAGCAACAAATGTCTCCACCCTTCCCATCCCGCTAGAAGGGTACGCCGTCATTTCAGAAATTTTCGCTAAAGAAGATCGGCAACTCGCTGCGCAGCAAATGACAGATGCTGTGCGAGAATGGCATCAATCACTTTAGAACAGGGTATAATCCGTTCAGAGGTGATTGTATTGAAATGGCAGACGATCCGTTTTCGCGGCTATTGGATTCGATATCGGTTAGAACCACAAATCATTCGAGTCGATAATCAGGGGATCTACCATCTAGGAAAAGTCTTATTTCCGCGTCCTAATCGTATATCTTATGAGATGGCCCTTTTATTGAAAGAAAAGTATGAAAGACGCTACAAACGTCCGTTGTATATTAAAACGAGCTCGATTGCGACGGAAATTTGGGGACATACTCATTTAGACATCTATTACCGGGTACTTCTTCGTCTACCGATTCCGACTCGGCTACGACAGCGCTATTCGAACCGATTAGAGAGTACGAAAATCATTGATATCGGCGTACGCGCTGTCGATCAAAATCGAATCGTCTGGGATATCGGAGATTATGTTGGAGGATGGTTCGTATTTTGGCTCATTCGTAGGCGCATGCGCTAAACTTGCAATGTTCTGTTTTCCCATGGTGCAATATAGGTAAAAACGAGGTGACGGACATGGATATTCCCCGTTGTGAAACGATTGCGATTGACGAACAACGTGCGTCTGAAATCGGACAAGTCGTGGATACGATCCCAACACTTGAAATCGGAAAGCTATTTAAGATTCTTTCGGATGCGACACGACTGCGAATCGTTTATGCGTTGACGATTGAAGAAGAACTATGCGTTTGTGATGTCTCAGCCTCTGTCGACTGTTCGATTGCGACGGCGTCTCACCATCTTCGGTCTTTGTTGAAACAAGGACTCGTCAAGTTCCGAAAAGAAGGCAAAGTCGTCTATTATTCCCTGGATGATCATCATGTCTCATCGCTTGTGAATATGGCTATGGAACATGTGCATGAGGGAAAAGCAGTACGTGAATGATTCTTTAGAATAACGAAAAGCGTAGCTATTGCTGCGCTTTTTTTGTTCATCTCGGATCGTTTTCCTAGGACAAGCATCGACCTCGTCCTGTCAATCAAGATGACGCCTCTATAATCTGAAGAGGCTGACTCGAAAAAAGAATAACTCATCTTTTCAGACCCTTTCCTCAGGCGAGACACAAGCTGGCTTTCTTGCTTCATTCCAGCAGAAAAGCGGGTCTCGTTCGTCTCTGATAGCGCAAAATCGCGCTTGTTCCTGTAGAAGTGGCGTGTGACGCGTCATTCTTTTTGTTACGAGATAAGGGTGGCAGAATGATGATCTGCCACCCTTATC
>NZ_WBYY01000039.1:0-21820 GCF_048985645.1 Exiguobacterium sp. A1_3_1
TCTCGTGGGCTCGGAGATGTGTATAAGAGACAGCGATGAACGTCTCTTGCTCTTGTGCGTTCAGCTGTTCCTCTAAAATCAATTGCACTGTCCGGTGACTGTCAAGAACGCGAAAGAGTAAGTCCGTTTGATTCGGGTCTTTTTGTTGAAGCTTGATGCAACAGGTGATGATACAGGACATGGCTGAAACTTCCCGCCATCCGCTTTTTGTCTCTTCACGAATCATTCCAATCTCGTGGCGTCCGATGATGGAACGACGTTTGATTTCGATGAGATACGGCTTCATCCAATAAAAAGAGGATGTCTCGGATGCATCAAACGGTCTCTCGTTGACCCATTCGCCCGGGTTCACTTCTCTGATGTAGCTGTTCATGAACGATTGAAGCGTCACCTCGGTCGCTAATCGCTCGATTTGTTCTTCGCATGTTCGCACGCTCTGTTCCTCCCCTTATTGAAAATCATTCTCATTCCACATCAATAGAAAAACGGGTTTCCCCGTTTTTGATGGTGCGTATACACACTTATTTTAAGTAAAACGTTTTCAAGTTCCTTCAATCCGTTTTCACAATCGATTAAATGCAGAAGTCACGTATCGTCGTGAGATTTAACACCAATCAAACAAACGATCCTCCCTAATATTCGTACGACAAGGCGACGACTTTTTAGGTTCATTTGTCAGTCTTCTCTGCCTCATCGTGAACTCCATCTGTAATGATAATCATTATCAATGATGAGTGACATGGATTTTCTTTTCATTCTTCATGGACAAACAAAACAGTTACTATCGCTGATATATGTATGCAATTGACGTAACATATGCATTCTCCCAAGTGGTCCCCACGGATCCCAATCGACACTGTCTGGGTAAAATATACGCTCCGACCTAACGGCACGAAGCGTTTGCCACACCCTCGTTCCTCGAATTCGTTCCACATCTGCAGGTTGACTCCACAGTATGAACAAACCATCCGGATCCAACTGCTGTAATGTTTCTAGGCTGATTGTCATGTAGACGGTGTGCGGGAGTCCTTCCACGGGCTGTAAACCGATTTCACTGAACAGAAAATCTAACATCGTATGCCCTGTTCGTCCGTACAGTCGGATTTCTGAGTCTCTGATCCAAATAACTGCCCATGTCACATTCCGATTGAATTCGAACTGTTGCTTCACAATTGTTTCAAGCGTTTCGACTTCGTTGATGATGTCAGTCGTTCGCTCAAGCGTATCGGTTGCCGTAGCAACAGCATACAAGTAATCCTTCCAACAAGTTTGTTTCGAAATATCGATGACCGGACAAGACGTCAACATAGGTGGTGATTCACCTCGTATCGGTGTCCGTAAAACGAGATCGAGATTTGATGTCTCAAACCATTCCGGTAAAATCGTTGCTGACGCGTCGTATAGTTGCGTACCTTCGAGTTCACTTAAATAGTCTGGCACACCGTTCGAACGATATTGTGTCGGAAAAGACGGTGCGATGACAGGTTGAATGCCAAGTGCCAATAAGTGATCTTGCAACAACGCTTGACTCCAGATTCCGACCCGTGGAAACAACCGTTTCCGGTACTGACTTGGTGATAGTCCCTCACGTTTTTTAAAGAGACGGCTGAAATAAAATTCATCATTGATTGATACACGTTCTGCGATCTCAGCAATCGTCCAATCTGGATGTGCAATCATCCACTCCTTCGCCCGTTGCATCCGCAATTGATGAATCAGTTCCTTTGGTGATTGATCGTAGTGCTTTTTGAATTGGCGGGAAAACGTCGGCAGTGACATATTCAACTCACTTGCCAAGTCACTGACTGTTCTTGATTTTCCGAGTTCTTTTAACCACTGGGACGTCACTTCCTCAAACGTCTGCTCATGACGACGTTCACTTAATTGCTCCAGTAGTTGATACAGATAGCGATGTTGTCTAAGAGAACCGGTCATTGTGTTTGGACATCCGCGCATTCGTTCTAAACACTCCACTAGTTCATTCGTTGGTTGACGGTAGACTAGAAATGGCGTCAGTTCAACCTCTAACTGATACAAGAGACAATGTCCCTCCTTGACGATGAATCGTTCACCTGATTTCATGATGAAACAGGCTTCGCCCGATTCTAGACGTTTCCTTTCCGTGTAGGTAATGCCAACGCCTTGTATGACGACAATCAAACCCGGACGTATCGCTAATTGTCCTCCTGTCTGTAAAGCGTGTTTCCTCACTCGAAATACATGCAGTGCTTCTGTCATTTTCAACTCACTCCTAAAAAACATATACCATCTGACGCTTTTCCGTATCCGTTCAATCTTGATCAATATGAAAGGGAATCTTCGAGATACTTTTCTTTCACTTGCCTACGTGATTGTTTATTGTTGTGTCGATCATGTATCTGCTGTCTTAAATCCAATCACATCATAGTAATGTTGCTGACCGTCAAGAATGAAGGAGGGACCTGGTTGCCCCCTTCTTTCTCGGTGACCGGCAAGGTGTACCTCACTCGTTTCCCACGCTTTCCAGTCTTGTTCCGAATCCCAGCGGATCAGGACAAGAACTTCTTCTTCCTCTTTTGTACGCTTCTTATGTAAGACACTTAAATCGAGGAACCCTGGTTGTTGCTCGATGATTCCCTTTCCTGAAAAACGCTCGATCATTTCAACAGCACTTCCTTTTTTGACTTTAAATGTTTTTAATTGGATGAACATCACCTATCACTCCTTCTAATTGATAATGAATATCATTTGCATTAACACTATAGCATTATTTCACCGGTTTTTGTCAACAACTGTTGTTAGAATACGTTTCATCGTTACAAAAAAATCCCTTCACCCAGTGTAATCTGAGTGAAGGGATTTAATTTAAGCCACACGCGACGACGATTGTGTCTTCGCTGTTTTCTTACCGACGACTGCTCCGATCACTCCACCAATGATGGCTGGAACGACCCATCCGAGACTGACGGAAGCAAACGGTAATACCGCGTCAAACACTTTCGTGACAGCTGAGACGTTAATCCCTGCTGTCTTCAATCCATCAAACAAGCTGACGACGAATGTCATCCACAGCGCTCCTTGATAAACGGCTGGTTTACCTTTAAAGAGTGGATGCAAGAATGTCAGGAAGATGAGACAGATTGCCAGTGGATAAAGTGTCATCAAGACTGGTTTTGAGACGGCGAGCAATTGATTCAGACCGATGTTCGCAACGAGTGCGCTGAAGACCGATAGACCAATCGTCCATTTGACGTACGAGATTTTTGGCACGAGTGCCGAGAAGAACGACGCACAGGCCGTGATCAAGCCGACGCTTGTCGTCATACAGGCGACCGTGATCATCAGACCGAGTAAGATTGCACCGTATTCACCGAAGTAATGATCCGACACAGCTGACAAGATCTCTGCGCCGTTCGCTAGTTGTCCGATTTCCGAGACACTTGAAGCACCCATGAAGGCAAGTGCCGAATACGTGATTGCTAGCAAAGCCGCTGCGATCAATGACGCTTTCGTACAAATCAACAGCAACTGTCGCTTCGATGTGACACCTTTTTCCTTGATCGCTGCGATGATGATAATCCCGAAGACGAAGGCACCGAGTGCATCGAGCGTCATATATCCTTCCTGGAAACCGTTAAAGAAGGCATTCGACTGATATGTCTTCAAAGGATTCTGAAAACTTCCGATCGGATGCAGGACAGCAACGACGATCAACAGACCGATGAACGTGATCTTAATCGGTGTCAGGACTTTCCCGACGACATCGACGATTTTCGTCGGATTCAATGATAAGAGACAAGCAACCGTGTAGAACAAGACCGTAAAGATGAGCAGCGGCCAGTGGCTCGTCGATTCACTGAAGAACGGCTTGATGCCGATCTCATACGAGACCGTTCCGGCACGAGGAATCGCGAAAAAGGGACCGATCGCAAGATACAGAATGACCGAGAACCCGATTCCAAACGCAGGATGAACGCGTGACGCCATCGCTTGTAAATCGCGTTCCCCTGAAAACGCGAATGCAAGAATCGCAAGCAATGGTAGACCGACACCGGTGACGAGGAATCCGGCATTGGCGACCCAGACATGCTCCCCTGCGAGCTGTCCGAGCATCGGCGGAAAGATGAGATTTCCTGCCCCGAAGAATAAGGCGAAGAGCATCATGCCGATGACGATGATAAATGATGTTGGAACAGTTTTAGACATAATAAACCCCCACTGATGATGATCGACTTCATCTCGCTCCCTAAGCAGATGAAGTACTTCGTTCGAAAGGATACCATACGTTTAAGAGCTCGTGCTAGGAGTTTATCTGGAGAATATTCTGAAAATTGCGCAGAAAGTTTGGTGGAGCTATGGTCTATAGAATTTGTTACGTCTGTGCGTCGAAGCATGAAACCGGATTCATAAGTTCATATGACGTAGTAGGATAAAAAGGTTTCGTGAAGAAAGTAAATATATGGATAATAAAACAGGAGGTTTTTCTATGAAATCGATCTATCTGCTTAGCGCCACCCTTTTACTTGCCAGTTGTTCCCCCGCTGCCGAAAAACCGAAGACGTATGACATCTCGTTTACGCATGAGAAACAAGAAATTCAAATCGTTCCTTTGTACAAGGCGTATGACGATTACATTCAAGCGGCTTCGAAACATCCAGAGGACAATGAGGCACTATTTAAAAAATATGTATTGGGCGCTAAAAATAGCGTCATCAAAAAAGAACAGCTCCAAGCGATGCCCGTTCCTAGCCTCTATGAACAGCCATCGGAAAACATCAAGGACTTAAAGCAGATGAATACATATTTGAAAAAACACCATCAGCGCATCATGAAACAGATCAAGTCCAGTCTCCTGACTTCGATGAAACAACTTCCACGGGATGAGAAGCTCGTCGTCTTCGTCTCCCCGACGACACCAATCGAGCATGATGATGCCAAACGTTATGGTGGTGTCAGCGGTGTCGCTCAAGGAAACAATTCGATGAGTCTATTCTTCTTGAAGGATTTTTCGGAAACATCATTACGCAATACGACGGCGCATGAGTACCATCACACCGTTGCCCTCGATGAACCGAATCGTGCAACGATGCTCGATTACATCATTCTCGAAGGAAAAGCGGAATTCTTTGCCCACAAGCTTTATCCAGTGGAATCATCGGAAGCGATTGCCCCTTTACTTGACCATACTTTAGAGCATGTGATTTCGGAGCTGAATGCGGAACGATTGACGACGGATGATCTATTCTTTGGAAATTACGAAAAACAAATTCCATCGTTCGTAAAATACAGACTCGGCTACATGATCGTCTCCGACTTCGTGAAGCAACATCCCGAGATTTCCTTGAAGGAATGGTCACGGATATCCTCCGTGCAAATTCTCGAAAAAAGCAGTTACCAGAAGAAATTAACGATTCGCTAAAATCAATAAAGCACGAGACAACGGGAGCAAACATCTCCTTCGTCTCGTGCTTTATTAGTTAACCTTCGTATTTTTTGACGATCGTCGCCACTCCTTGACCGCCCCCGACGCATAACGTCGCAAGACCATGTGTCTCACCCGTCCGCTCGAGTTCATGGATCAACGTAACGAGAATCCGTGCCCCACTCGCACCGATCGGATGACCAAGCGCGATCGCACCGCCGTTGCGGTTGAGCTTCTCATGCGGGAACTGTAGCTCCGCATCGACCGCGAGAGATTGTGCCGCGAACGCTTCGTTCGCTTCGATGACATCGATCTCCTCAAGCGTCAGTCCCGCTTTATCGAGTGCCTTTTGGACCGCTTGGACGGGACCGATTCCCATGATGCTCGGGTCGACACCGGACGTTCCGTTCGCGACGATCTCAACGAGTGGTGTCACGCCGAGTTCTTGTGCCTTTGTCGCGGACATGATGACAAGTGCGGCAGCCCCGTCATTGATGCCAGACGCATTGCCTGCCGTGACCGTTCCGTCCTTTTTGAATGCCGGGCGCAAACGACTGAGTGTTTCGACAGATGTTCCGGCACGCGGAAACTCATCTTGATCAAAGCGGATCGGTTCGCCTTTTCGTTGTGGAATCAACACTGGTGTGATTTCCGAGACGAATCGTTCTTCCGCTAATGCCGTCTGCGCTTTTTGCTGACTCGTCGCCGCGAACTGATCCTGGGCTTCGCGGGAGAGTTCGTAGACGTCGGCTAAATTCTCCGCCGTGATTCCCATGTGATAGTCATTAAACGCACACTCAAGTCCATCCTGGATGATCGTATCGACGAGCGGTTGGTCACCCATCTTCAGCCCAGACCGTGCGCCCGATAGGACATATGGCGCTTGGCTCATGTTCTCCATTCCACCAGCAACGATGACATCGGCTTCACCCGACTTGATCGCCTGATACGCGAGATGGACGGCCGAGAGACCGGATCCGCAGACCTTGTTAACGGTCATCGCTGGACATGTCTCCGGTAATCCGGCAGCGAGTGCCGCTTGCCGTGCTGGATTTTGACCAAGTCCTGCTGAGAGGACGTTACCAAAAAAGACTTCGTCGACGTGATTCCCAGCGACACCTGCTTTTTCAAGTGCCGCACGGATGACTGTCGCACCGAGTTCCGTTGCTTTGACGTCCTTCAAACTCCCGTTGAAATTCCCGATTGCCGTGCGCGTCGCACTGACGATGACGACTGCTTCACTCATCTGCTCCATCTCCTTATTGAATCGTATATCCTCCATCGAGTACGTTCGCTTGTCCCGTGATCCCTTTTGCTTTGCGGCTCGCAAGGAACAACGCATAATCCGCGATTTCCTCGACGGCGAGCAACCGTTTTTGTGGAACGAGCGGATAGATGACTTCCTCGAGTACCTTCTCAATTTCGACGTGACGCGTCTTCGCTAAGTCTTCCATCTGATTGCGGACAAGTGGGGTATCGACGTATCCCGGGCAAATCGCGTTGACGGTGATTCCGTGTTCCGCTCCTTCAAGGGCTGCGACCTTCGTCAGACCAAGCAACCCATGCTTCGCCGAGTTATACGCCGCCTTCCCGGCAAAACCGATTAAACCATTGATCGATGCCATGTTAAGAATCCGTCCGTAGCCTTGTTCCTTCATGATCGGAAAGGCATGTTTGATGGCGATGAACGGCGCCGTCAACATGATCTTGATCATCAATTCGAATTTCTCCGTCGGAAACTCTTCAATTGGTGAGACGTGTTGAAGACCCGCGTTATTGATCAAGACGTCGAGTCGACCAAACTGTTCGACCGTCTGCTTCAAGACGGCTTCGACCTGTGCTTCATCAGTGACGTTGAGCGTCATGCCGACCGCTTCATGACCGTCTGCGCGAATCGCTGCCGCCGCCTCTTCTGCTGCTTCTGCGCGAACGTCCGTTACGACGACCTTCGCTCCTGCCGCAGCAAACGCCTTTGAGATTTCAAGACCAATTCCGCTTCCTGCACCTGTGACGAGTACGATATCTCCTTGAACCATCTGCTTCACTCCCCTACCGTCATGCGCTCGAGTTCCGGACTGACCGTGAATCGTGCTTCCGTGACTTGTTTGACGTCTTCGACCGTATGACCATTCAGCGTCTCGATCAAGACCATTCCGTCCGGTGTGAAATCAAAGACGGCCAGGTCCGTAATCAAACGGTTGACGACGGCGCGTCCTGTCAACGGCAAGGTACACGCCTGTTTGACTTTCGATTCGCCATGTTTGTTGACATGCTCCATGATGATGACGACGCGTTTCGCTCCGTTGACGAGGTCCATCGCTCCGCCCATGCCTTTGACCATCTTGCCCGGAATCATCCAGTTCGCGAGGTCACCGTTCTGATCGACTTCCATCCCGCCGAGGATCGCGAGGTCGATGTGCCCGCCGCGAATCATCGCGAACGATTCGGCACTGTCGAAGTAAGATGCTCCGGATTGTGCCGTGACCGTTTCTTTGCCGGCATTGATTTCGTCGGCATCGACTTCATGATCAAGCGGATACGGTCCGATGCCAAGCAGTCCATTTTCGGATTGCAGCATGACATGCATATCGTCCGGAATCGCATTGGCGATCAATGTCGGAATCCCGATCCCGAGGTTGACATACATCCCGTCTTCAACTTCCTGAAGTGCGCGTTCAATGATGATTTCTCGTGTCGTTTTCATATCGATCTCCTCCTCAAGCTTCCCGGACAGTCCGGCGTTCGATGCGTTTTTCATAATCCGTTCCGACGACGATGCGCTGAACGTAGACAGCAGGTGTATGGATCTCATTCGGATCGAGTTCACCGACTTCGACCAGTTCTTCGACTTCGACGATCGTTACTTTTCCGGCTGTCGCGACGATCGGGTTAAAGTTGCGTGACGTCTTCCGGAAGACGAGATTCCCGAGTCGATCTGCTTTCCATGCCTTGACGATCGCAAAATCACCGACGATTCCTTCTTCGAGCAGATACGTCTTCCCGTCGAACTCTTTTTGTTCCTTTCCTTCAGCAATCGGTGTGCCGACGCCTGTTGGTGTATAGAAACCAGGAATGCCAGCTCCACCGGCACGGATACGTTCCGCAAGCGTACCTTGGGGGACGAGATCGACTTCAATCTCGCCACTGAGGTATTGTTGCTCGAACGTCTTGTTTTCCCCGACATACGACGAAATCATCTTCTTGATTTGTCGCGTCTGCAAGAGGAGACCGAGTCCGAAGTCATCGACGCCACAGTTATTACTGACGACCGTCAAATCCTTGACGCCCTTCTCTTGCAACGCGGTAATTGATTTTTCCGGGATTCCGCAGAGTCCGAAGCCCCCTACGACTAGCGTCGCCCCGTCAAAGATGTCTGCTGTTGCTTCCGCGAATGATTCGTATACTTTCCCCTGTTTCATCTGATGATGCCCCCTTTAAAAATCCTTAGTACAAACCAGTCAAGCTATACAATCCGATCATCAAGAAGACCGTCACTGTCTTGAGAATCGTAATCATGAAGATGTCCTTATACGACTGACGATGCGTCAGCCCCGTAACGGCAAGTAACGTGATGACGGCACCGTTATGCGGTAATGTATCCATCCCGCCGGACGCCATCGAGATGACGCGGTGCATGACTTCCGGTGGAACGCCGCCTGATGTGATGGCTTGCGTATATTTATCCGACATCGCACTTAACGCAATCCCCATTCCACCCGATGCGGAACCGGTGACGCCGGCTAGTGTTGTCGTCGTGACGGCTCCGTTGACGAGCGGATTCGTAAAGGTCTCTGAGATCCCGCTTGAGACGGAATTGAATCCAGGAAGTGCGGCGATGACGCCTCCGAAACCATACTCAGCACCTGTATTCATGACCGCTAGAAGCGCGCCACCGATACTGACGTTCAAACCAGCTTGGAAATTCGTCTTGATCTTCGGGAAGTCATACAGCATCGCTGCGAGAATTCCGATCAATAACGCCATTTGGACGGACCAGATCGCAAGAACCGCCGGCGTCTCGATCTTTCCAAATGCCTCTAAACCAATTGCTGAAAAATCGAACCCTTCCGGATACCATTTCGGAATCGAGAGTGTGAAGACTTTGTTCATGACGGCAACGAGGACGAGTGGGACGAAGGCAAGGACTTGCCGATAGACCGGTTGACGATCCGTCTCAAGTGTCATTTCCGGTTCGTTCTTCAACTCCATCTGCGGTGCGGCACTTGCCGCCGTTGCTTCAAATCCAGCGTAGCCTTCCCCTGCTTGATGGGCTTTTTTCTTACGTGACTCGAGATACCACATGCCGACGACTAGGATGAACAATCCACCGACTGAACCCATGATCGGTGCAGCATAGATATCCGTTTTGAAGAACGTCGTTGGGATGACGTTTTGAATCTGAGGTGTTCCTGGTAAGGCATCCATCGTGAACGTGAACGCACCAAGGGCGATCGTTCCCGGGATGAGGCGTTTCGGGATGTTTGCTTCACGGAATAAGTTCGCTGCGAACGGATAAACAGCGAAGACGACAACGAACAGGCTGACGCCGCTATATGTAAGAATGGCGCCGAGTAAGACGATAGCAAGAATGGCACGCTTCGCACCGATCATACGGATGATAGTCTTCGCGATTGACTCCGCGATACCGGACATCTCAACGACTTTTCCGAAAATCGCCCCGAGGAGGAAGACCGGGAAGTACGCCTTGATGAAGCCGACCATCTTTTCCATGAAGATATTCGAGAAGAAAGGTAACACCCAATCCGGGTTCGTCAGTAGGACGGCGAACAAGGCACAGATTGGCGCGAATAGGATGACCGAAAAACCACGATAGGCAACGAACATCAATAAGGATAAGGCAAGAAGAATGATGACAAGTTCCATAAGTAGATCTCCTTCGATTTTAGTAAGCGCTTTCATATCGCTTCTTCATCATTTAACAACGCAGTGTCGAAGAGGTCAATTAAATTCCGTCAAACTATAAGTACAGCTTATAGAAATCATAAGTTCACATTATAGACACAATTGCATCAAATAGATTATTTTTTCAAGGAACAGGAGTTAGTCCTTTTATGGCGTATGTCTTTTAAGTAACGTACTTTTAATTGAAAGGATGGACATTTCATGAAAAGCATCCTTTTTGACGTCTTGCATAACGTAACGCTATTAATGGCTGGTTTCTATCTGCTCGGAAAATTATCACCGCTTCCGATCACGCGTGAATCCCCATGGCTGACACGCGTATTGTACGGTCTTGCTCTAAGTGTCATCTCGTTACTACTCATGCAGATGACGATTGAAGCAGCACCTGGCGTCATGGTTGATTTGCGTCATATTCCGGTCGTCGTCGCTGCCTACTTTGGTGGCGCCATCCCGACAACGATCGTGACGATTGCAATCATCATCTATCGTTTCAGTTTAGGAACGAATCTAGCAGCCTTCACCGCATTCGGCTTCATTGTCGCCATTGCTTTAGGAACGAGCTTAATCGTTCGCGAAATGTCACCTTATGCAAAACGAACATTCACACTCGTGACGCTCTACGCGACGGCTTTACACGCTCTTGTCTTATGGATTGTCTTACCGAAACAGATTCTTCTACTTGAAGTGATGGCAGTCGTCATTCCTGCATCGTTCGTCAGTAGCTGGCTCGCCCTACTGATCATCCGCGATATTCGGTTAACCAAACAATCATTACGGATGCTTCGGCAAAAAGCGCAACTCGACTTTTTGACAGGATTGAACAATTCACGCGCCTTCAATGAATACTTCACGGATGTCAAACAGCGATTGATTCTAACCAAACAGTCGGTCGTGTTGTTGACGATCGACATTGATCATTTTAAACAGGTCAACGATACGTATGGACATGAGGCGGGCGACGAGGTGCTACGGCAGTTCGCCAATCGACTGCGCGATGGAGTGGCAGAAAGCGGGTATTTATCCCGTAACGGCGGTGAGGAGTTTTCAGTCCTGTTTGAGAGTGTTCCGCTTGCTGAAGTCTTGCCTTTAGCAGAGCAATTACGCGAACGGATCGCTTCTAGTCCGTTCCGACTAGCGACGACAGAGCTACCGCTCACAGCATCGTTTGGTTTAGCGGCTTTTGATGAAACGACATCTCAAATCGACCAGCTCATGCCGGATGCGGATGCTGCTCTCTATCAGGCAAAGCAACAAGGACGGAATCAAGTCGTCCTGTTTTCTCCTAATGCAGAATCTGCCGTCAGCTTTCAAGAATAACGATGGACGCCACCTCTGAAATCCGCTACCTTTAAAGAAGAGGTAGGTGATTGGCATGAAGTTAGCAAAAGGTCCCTATATCCTGATCGGCCTCATTTTAGGTCTCTTGTTCGGATTCATTGGTGACAACTTCTATTTGTATGTATCAGCAGGTATTCTCGTCGGAGCACTGCTTGAATTGTATGTTGCATACGAACAACGCAAAAAAAATAAAAAATCATGATGGAGGTACCAGCATGACATTCAGTGATTTATTCCTTTCAACGCTCTCGTATATCGGTGTCGCGACCGTACTCCTTGCAATCGGTGTCGTCCTGTTCGAGGTGACGACGAAATCAAAGGAGCTCGAACTCATCCGTAACGGGAAGAAAGCAGCCGTCTACGCCTTCGGTGGACGTATTCTTGGTCTTGCCATCGTCCTCTATTCGAGTATCTCGAACTCTGTCAGCATTCTCGATATGGTGTTATGGGGCGCACTCGCGATCGTCTTACAAATCGTTTTGTTCTATCTCGCGGATTTACTAATCCCACGTTTGAGCATGACGAAAGAGATTGATGCGAACAACGAAGCAGTCGGCTTGTTGCTCCTTTTCTTATCGATTTCAATCGGTTTGATCATTGCAGGATCGCTTACATATTAAGACACACGAAAACAGCCCTGGATCATTAGGATCTAGGGCTGTTTAGATTGTGGGTTGTTTCATTCATTTTATAAATTCTAGTTTCATAGGGTCTTAAAGTATCCGTTTCATTTAATACATTTTGTAAGACGCTGCTTCGAATGTCTAGTGATAACGGAAATACCACATCCTCGTCCGAATGATTCAAGACGATCACGAACTTATCTTCGTAGAGGCGACGCTCATACGCATGGACGACAGGATGTTCTGGCAATAAATCTTTAAAGTCTCCATATACCAGTGCATCATTAGATTTCCTAAGTTGAATCAGCTTTTGATAATAGCGGAACACAGAGTCCTCTCGACGTAAGTCCTTCTCGACGTTCAGCTCAACATAATTCGAATTAACGGTCATCCATGGAACCCCATCCGTGAAGCCAGACTCAGCTTGATTGTTCCATTGCATCGGCGTCCTTGAATTGTCACGGCTAAGAAGTTGTAAGCTTGTCAAGACCTCATCGACCGCTCGTCCTTTCGCGACTTCCTCGTAATAACGGTTCCTCATGGCGATATCTTGATAATCATCAATGGAGTCAAAGCTGACACCTGTCATGCCGATTTCCTCCCCTTGATAGATGTACGGCATCCCGGGAAGCGTATGGGTGAGTGTCGCGAGCATCTTCGCGGATGCTATCCGATGTTCCTTATCATTGCCGTAACGCGTCACCTGACGCGTATGATCGTGATTGTTTAGGAACTGCGAGTTCCATCCGCGTCCTTTCAATCCTTCATACCATTCTCGTTGAATTTCCTTGAAGCGAAGCATGTCCCACGTCGGCATCTCGTCAGCGATCTGAAAATGGAACAAGGTGTCGAGTTCTTGACGTGTCTCGTCGACATAGAGTGCCCCCTCGGCTGGCGTCACGAACGGGATCTCACCGACCGTCATACAGTCATAGTGACGGAGTACCTGCTCGTGCATCTCTTGAAGATAATCATGGATGCCAGGATTGTTCGCCAGGTAACTGAGTTCGTATGGATTCTCGACGTCCGATAAGTCTTTTCGTTTCGCTAGCAGGTTGATGACATCCATCCGGAAACCATCGATGCCCATATCAAGCCAGAATCGCATCATCGCATAGATTTCGTTCCGTAAGTCCTCATTCTCCCAGTTGAGATCGGGTTGTTCGACGGCGAACGAATGATAGTAATACTGTCCACTCTCTTCCTCGTACTCCCAACAGGAAGGAGCGAAGTAGGAACGCCAATTGTTAGGTTCCTTATTATTAATCGGGTCGTGCCAAATGTAATAATCCCGTTTTGGTGAATCGATCGAGGTTTTTGCTTCTAAAAACCAAGGGTGTTGGTCCGACGTATGGTTCACGACGAGGTCCAGAATTATTTTAAGTCCGATTGCATGGGCTTCTTCTAGCAACCGTTCAAAATCTTCCATCGTTCCTGCCTTATCCATGATGCTGTAATAGTCAGCGATGTCATATCCATTATCCTTGTCTGGTGATACATAAAACGGATTGAGCCATATCACATCAGCTCCGAGCTCTTTAATATAAGGCAACTTCCGACGGACACCTTCTAAATCACCATACCCATCGCCATTCGTATCCAAGAAGCTTCGCCAGTACACTTGATACACGACGGCTTCTTTCCACCATGTGCGCTTCATTCAATTTTCCTCCTCATGAAATAAAGCCTCGAGCTTTATCACTCGAGGCGTCTATTCTTAAATCCGTGTTAAGACATTTTCGAGCGTAAGGTCTCTTGTATCTGTGAACACGATATCCGCTTCAATCAATACATTCCGCTCCCCGATCCCTACCGCAAACATTCCTGCTGCACGGATGGCTTCAATCCCGGCGACCGCATCCTCGACGCCGATACAGTCCTTCGGATCGACAGCCAACGCTTCGGCCGCCTTCAAGAATACTTCTGGATGTGGCTTTGAATCCATGACTGTCGCTGCATCGACGATATGATCAAACGCGTGGAGAAGACCGAGTTGGCGTGTCACCATTTGAGCATTCTTTGAGGCGGATGCCATCCCAATCTTATAACCTGCCTCTCTTAGCTCTGACAAAAATGTCTCGATGCCAGGTAATATGTCTGCACTCGTGATCTTCGCGATGAGTGATACATAATGTGAATTCTTTTTCGTAGCGAGTTTTTCTTTCTCTTCTAAAGAGAAATCATTCTCGCGATGTCCGAGGCGGAGGATGCGTTCGAGCGACTCAGTCCGACTGACGCCCTTGAGCGTCTCGTTGAATTCGCGATCAATCGGTATGCCGAGATCTTCCCCGAGCGCTTTCCACGCCAAGTAATGATATTCTGCGCTATCCGTGATGACACCATCCAAATCAAAAATGAAAGCTTTCATAATAATCTCCTTATTTGTCCCCACCAATCCGTAATCCCTGCATGAAGTACTTGTTCAGCATGATGTACAGAATGATAATAGGTATGATGCTGACGACCGAGGCCGCCATGATGTAGTTCCATTGTGTTGCGTTCTGACTTTGGAACGACTGTAGTCCAAGCGTCAATGTATATTTCTCAGGTGACGTGATGTAGAGCAATGGTTTCAAGAACTCGTTCCAGAACCCAAGGAAGACGAAAACTGCTTGCGTTGCGACCGAGGCGCGTGCCATCGGGAAGACGATTCTCCAAAACGTCTGGAACCGGTTGAGTCCATCGACTTGTGCAGCCTCCTCGACCTCGCGCGGGAAGTTGATGAAGAACTGTCGCATCAAGAAGATGTACGAGAAGTTGATCGCCCCAGGGATGATCAAGGCGGAATACGTATCAAGGATTCCGAGCGAACGCATGATCAGATAGTTCGGGATGAGCAGAATCTGTCCCGGCACCATCATGACCGCGAGAATCAACAGGAACAGGTAGTTTCTTCCTGGAAAGCGGAGACGAGCGAGTGAATAGCCAGCCATCGTGTTGAAGATGACGTTCACGATCGTCCCGAGCGTCGCGATCAAGAACGAGTTCATGATCCATCGTGGGAACAGTGGATCCTTCGTGAAGATATGTTCAAAGTTCGCGATTGTCGGATTCTCTGGCCATAGTGATAGTCCACCAGCCACGATCTCGCTATAGGGTTTGAACGATGCGAGCACTGCCCATAGGAATGGATACAGTGTGACGAGCGCATAGGAGATGAGGATGACATACAACACGATACGCGGCCATTTTTTCTTTTTCATATCCATTCCTCCTTAATAGTTGGACTCTTCTTTGTTCAACTTCCGTGCGAGCATCGACACCGTGAAGATGACAATCGTCAGGATGATGGCGAGTGCCGATGCATAGCCCATCGTCCCGATCGTTTTGAACGCGTACTGATAAATGATGAGCGAGAACGTCAGCGTCGCGTTATTCGGTCCGCCGGTCCCGCCGGAAATGATATATGCTTGGTCGAACAATTGGAAACAGCCGATGATTCCCATCAACAGGACGTAATTCGTGACCGGCGTCAGATTGGGAACCGTGATCTTGGTCAACTTCTGCCAAGCATTCGCTCCGTCGAGCGATGCCGCTTCGTAGAGGGACGCTGGGATGTCCTGCAGCCCGGCAAGATAGATCGTCATGAAGAAAGGAACCGTCGACCAGATGTTCATAACCATGATGGTCGTGAGTGCAAAGTCCGTCTCGTTGATGAAGTTGATTGGCGCATCAAGAAATCCGAGGGATACTAATACGTTGTTAATCGGTCCGTTCAGGCTGAACAAGAACATGAATATCATCGTAAGTGCCGAACTCGATGTGAGTGTCGGTAGGAAGTAAATCGTCCGGAACGTATTCTGGAACCGGATGCCTGAGTTGAGGACGGCGGCCATCAAGAGAGCGATCGCTGTCTGGAGTGGTACGACGAACAGTGCGTAACGGGCTGTATTTTTCAAAGCGGTCCAGACGCGCTCGTCATTCCAAGCATTCACGTAATTTTCGATTCCGACCCATTGGAAGTCGATCCCGCCGAATAGGTTGACTCGCGTGAAAGACAAGAAGAGAGAATACGCGATTGGAAGCAACGTGAACGTCACTAAGATGATCAACGTCGGTAACATGAAGGTGATGCCTTGCATCGCCTCACGCCCGTTACGGCTACTTCCTTTTTTCTTGGGCGGCGGTGCTTGCGATGCTGCATCAGTACGCTGATTGATTTCAAGTTGTGTGCCCATTTGACCCTTCCTTTCAGAACACAACGAGGCTCACGGATTGCGCGAGCCCCATCGCCTCTTTATTTCAATTGCGTTTTGATGTCCTTGTTAGCAGTTTTCTCTGCTTTTTTCATGGCTTCTTCAAGCGTCATATCACCTTTTAAGGCAGCTGGTAACAGGTTGTTGTATTCCCGAGCGACGATCGAGAGCGAGTCTCCTTTTTGCCATGGTGTTGCATATGCTCCCGCTGCGACGAATGGTGCTTTCAACTCATCGTCCTGTAGCTTCAGGTCTGTTGCGATCGACTTAAGCGACGGTAAGACTCCTGCGCCTTCTGACCAGGTCTTCATGCCATCCTTCGAAGTCGCGTAATCGATGAATGCCCAACCAGCTGACTTCTCTTTCGATTCGCTGTTGAGCGAATAAGACACCGTGAACATCATCGATTTATTCTTCCCACCAATTGTCGGGACTTCTTTCGTACCCATCTCGACTTTCGGGAAGTTCTGCTTGATATGCGAGATCGCCCAGTTTCCTTCAATCATGATGGCAGCCTTCTCAGCTCCGAACGAGTCTCCCGCCCAACCTTGACCGAGATCTGCTGGACGTTGGACGAGCTTATCTTGGTAAGCGTCCACGAGTGGTTGAAGGGCAGCGATTTGATCCGGTTTTGCCAACACGGCATTCCCTTCTTTATCGACGATATCCGTACCACCTGACTGGAGGACGAACATGTGTCGCGCGAGCTCAGAGGTCGTGATAGCTGGGGTCACACCCGATGGCAGTTTGCCCTTCAGTTCTTTCAAGAATCCAGGCAGTTTTTCCATCTCGGTCGGAATATCATCCGCCGTGAAACCGGCGTCCTCGATCAGCTTCTTGTTATAATAGAGCCCAAGTGTCGAATAGTCTTTCGGTAGTCCGAACAATTTATCGTCTGATTTGAAGGCGTTGATTGCTGGATCATAGAAATCGTTTAAGTTCTTCTTGGCTTTTTTGATATATGGATCGAGTGGTTCGAGCACTCCTTGCTTCGAAAGTTCGGGAGCGAGAAACGCGTCGACGTAAAACACGTCAGGTGCGGTACCACCTACAAGGTCGGTCTGAAGTTGTGTCTGATAGTCGTTATAAACCTTCTTTTTGACTTTGACGCCCGTCTCATCTGTGAAGTTCTTCAACAATTCATCGAACGCTTTGACTTCGGCGTCTGTTCCTTTCCATGTTCCGACCGTGATTTCCTTACCCTTTAGCTTAGATGGATCAGAAGCGACTTGCGCTTCCTCTTCTCCGCCACCGCACGCAGCTGTAAGAACAAGTCCGGATAGCATGAGAACAGATAATGGTTTAGATAATTTCATATTCATCGATAATTTCCTCCCTATGGATGATAAAACTTCGAAATGAAGTAACCGCTTTCAACCCGCAACTCGATTTTATACCCGAAACGTTTCGGAAATCAAGTATTTTTTTATATATGCAAAAAATCGTGTTCATTTCGTTGTTTACAAGTGATTTAGTTACAGAATAGAATATACATACTTACACATATGAAGATGTTTTTCCGTAACGTTTTCATAAAAAGGAGGCATTATTATGGCAACATTAAAAGACGTTTCTAAGGTATCTGGCTTTTCTGTTACGACAGTATCCCGTGCGCTGAACGGGTATAACGACGTGAATAAAGAGACGCGAGACAAGATCATGGCTGTAGCAAAGGAACTCGGGTACAGTCCGAACATCCTCGCTCGAAGCCTGGTCAAAAAACAGTCGAAGACCATCGGATTCCTCGTCACCGACCTGAAACGCGAGAGTGTCAAAGATAATTTCATGTTCGAGACCCTATGTGGCGTATCAGATGAATTATCCGATCTTGATTATGAATTCGTACTTCTTTCGACGACGACGTCGAAACAAAAAAACAAGACATACGGACAGATGTGCGCCGAACGTCAACTCGACGGTGTCGTGATTCAGGGATTGAAACGGGACGACCCGTATTTACTCGAAGCGGTTGAGAGTACGGTACCTTGCGTCCTCGTCGACATTCCGGTCGAGGGCGTGAACACGGGTTATGTGACCTCGAACCAGTTGGAGAGTGCGAAACAGGCAGTTCGATACTTGATTCGGCTTGGGCATCGTCACGTCGCATTCATGAATGGCGCCACCCACGCTTATGTCTCCATGGTGCGGCATGATGCATACCGGCAAGTGCTGCAGGAAAGTGAGATCGACTTCCGAGAAGACTACGTGCTAAATGGCGACTTCGAAGAACTCGCATCGAAAGAAGTCGTCCTTCCCTTCTTGTTGAACCATCCTGAAGTGACAGCAATTTTTTGCGCTTCCGATGTCATGGCGCTAGGCGTGCTGCAAGCTACGCGGGAACTGGGACTTAACGTCCCAGAAGACCTATCGATCATTGGTTTCGACAATATCTTATTGTCCCAATACGTCTCCCCTCCCCTCACGACAGTCGGACAACAACCTTACGAGATGGGGCGTAAGGCTGCGTCGATGATTGTCCACATCGTTGAAGGACAAGATGCCCCACATGAAGCATTCGTAAATAATCAGCTGATCCTACGGGAATCGGTCGCAAAAAATCGGCGATGATCATTCATCGCCGATTTTTCGTATCGTCATGAAGGCAAAGATTCCAACAGTCGCCCAGTATAGAACGGATAGCATAGGTACGCTGATTGGGAGCAAGGTGATGACAGTCCGCACGACTAGAGGTGCCGTGATGCCATAGGCTGTGATTGTCCATGCTTCCTTGTATCGAATCGAGACGAATCGACGGAAACTAAGACCGGCAAGTGCTAGAAGTGAGATGATAACCAGGTGGATCACAAGATCGATCATAATTGCACCATAGATATAAAGCGGATAGAACCATTTTAAATCGTTAAAGATTGTCCCTACATCTCGGTTCGTCAATTCAGATTTCCCTAGAAAATCGAGTAAGCTACTATATTCCCTTAAGTCCGTCGAGACCCCACTCCGCTTGAATCCCCAACCCGCATCGGTAAGTAGGAGTATCTGCGAAGCGTTCGTTTTCCGCTCCTCCCCCACCATCACCGTCAAATCCAATGTCTCCAGGTCGAAGCTGAACGGTTTTTCATAACGGATCCCTTGTTTCGTCACCGTGAATGCTGGTAAATCCGTTACGTCTACGCTCGATTGGTTGACCCATTTCAGACCAAATACGAGTGCATTCGCTAGCAATACCATGATGATTACATAGAAAATGGATTTCCAAATGGATTGTGTTCTCCACGCTTGTACTTTATCGAATCGAAATCCTAGACTAGCCAATAACTGTTCCATATCAAACCTCTTTTCTAAAACGTTTCTGTAACCATTTAATCACGTTTTTTAAGGTGTGGAAAGAAAATAAAAGAAAAATGATGTTGAATAACCGAAACGTTTCGGATAGAATGGGGTCGAATCAAGAAAGCGCTTTATCATACAGGAGGTTACAAGGTGACGAATACATTGATGAACTATACGACTGGTACTGGAGAGCTACAAGAATGGCTCGTTGCAGAAGAGGGATTCCGCACAAGTTGGCTCGGTAAAGGGGAAACCGTGTTCTCACTCGGAAACGGATATATGGGACTTCGATCCGTGACGGAGGAGCACTACGCAAACGAGCAACGAAATCTTTTCGTTGCAGGTACGTTCAATAAATTCGCCCAGAATGAAGTGACAGAACTTCCGAACGCGGCGGACGTGTTATGGATGGAGTTCATACTAGATGGGACTCGATTCGATCTGACACAAGGGACGATTCTCAAGTACAATCGTACACTCAACCTGAAACATGCTGAACTCGTGCGGGAAGTGACCTGGCAGAGTCCTGACGGAAAGGTATACGACCTTGTTTTCCGTCGCTTCGTTTCGATGGCCGATCTACATGTCATCGTTCAACGTGTCAGCATCACCCCTAGACAAGAAAGCACTTTGGCGATGACATCCGGTATCAACGGACAGATGACAAATAGCGGGGTTCAGCACTTCTTGGAAGGCGATAAGCGCCTTTATGACGGACGACTCATGCAGCAGCTACAGACGACGACGGAATCTGGTATTGATTTTGCCTTCCATAGCATCCATCGATTCAGTCTCAAAGGTTCGTTCGAACCGAAATCCATTATCAAAATGGATCGTCGCCAAATCTTCTTCGATTATTCGGACATCCGTATTCCGGCTGGAGAGACACTGACGATCGAGAAATATTCGACCGTCTTCACTTCTCGAGATAACGATGTGATGTCCGAGACGAGAGAAGAACTTGCTAACCTTGCCTTAAATGCGACACGCGACATCGAAGCTCGAGGATATGAATCTTTATTTAACGATCATGTCAAGGCGTGGGACGACCTGGTCTGGTCGCATGCGCCAATCACGATCGAATCCGAATCCATGTTCGATCAGTTAGCCGTTCGTTTCGCACAATATCACTTAGCCGTCATGACGCCGAAACACGATAACCGGATGAACGTCGCGGCAAAAGGATTGTCAGGTGAAGGCTACAAAGGTCATACATTCTGGGATACAGAAATTTTCATCCTCCCTTATTACACGTATACGAATCCGAAAATCGCACGTAGCTTACTCGAATATCGTTATCTGTCCTTACCGGGAGCACATCAGAAGGCGAAGGAGAATGGATACGAGGGAGCGATGTTCCCGTGGGAATCGGCATGGCTCGATGATGGCGAAGTGACGCCTGTCTGGGGAGCTGCTGACATCGTGACGGGTGAGGCGACTAAGATTTGGTCAGGGTTCATCGAACAGCACATCACGTCTGATATCGCATTCGCTGCGTGGCAATATTATCATGTCACGGGCGACCAAGATTTCATGGATCGGTTCGGATATGAATTGCTCATTGATACAGCAAAGTTTTGGGCGAGTCGACTCGAATGGAATGATGAAAACGGACAGTATGAGATCAACCAGGTCGTTGGTCCGGATGAGTATAAGGAACATGTCGATAACAATGCGTTCACGAACTACACGGCGCACTGGAATATCCAGACGGCGATTCAATACGTGGAATTACTCCGTCGCGAGAAGCCTGAACTATATGAGCGATTGGACGAGAAGCTGGATCTAGGAGCTGCTGAGGAGCGTTTCCGACATGTGCTCGAGTTGATCTACTTGCCACAAGTCCGTGAGGATGGTGTCTTGCCACAGGACGATACGTATCTGCAGAAAGAGATCATCGACCTGACAAAGTATAAGAATCAGCAAAATGTCGGTTCGATGTTCTATGACTACAACCTGGAACAAGTGAACGAGATCCAAGTCTCGAAACAAGCAGACGTCATGATTTTGATGTATTTGCTCGAGGATCTGTTCACTGCTGACGTCAAGCG
>NZ_WBYY01000040.1:0-21755 GCF_048985645.1 Exiguobacterium sp. A1_3_1
GGGGCTCGGAGATGTGTATAAGAGACAGGACGAAGACGATCGGTGCATAGTCAAGGAAACGGAATTCTTCCCGGATCTCTTCTTGCATCTTTTTCATCGTCTTATCATCTTTTTCGACAGCATCCCATTTATTGACGACAATGATGACCGCGCGACCTGCTTCGTGCGCATATCCCGCCACTTTTTTATCTTGCTCGATGATGCCTTCTTCGCCATCAAGAACGACACAGACGACATCTGCCCGTTCGATTGCTTTTTGAGCACGCATGACGCTAAAACGTTCTGTTGATTCATAGACTTTCCCGCGTTTTCGCATCCCGGCCGTATCGATGATGACGTATTCTTGATCATCCCGTGTAAACGGTGTATCGATCGCATCGCGTGTCGTACCAGCGATGTTTGAGACGATGACACGTTCTTCACCGAGAATCGAGTTCGTCATACTTGATTTCCCGACGTTCGGACGACCAATCAAGGCAAACTTGATCGTACTTTCGTCATATTCTAATTCTTCTTTATCTGGTGCGAGTTCAAGGACACGGTCAAGTAAATCACCGAGACCAAGACCATGTGTACCAGAAATCGGGAACAAGTCTCCGAATCCAAGGGAGTAAAATTCATACATTAAATCACGCATTTCAAAGTTATCGACTTTGTTGACAGCGACGACGACCGGTTTGTTCGAACGGAATAACATGTTCGCGACTTCCTCATCCGCTGCTGTAATTCCTTCGCGTCCGTTCACCATGAAAATGATGACATCCGCTTCATCAATGGCGAGCTCCGCCTGATGACGCATCATTTGAAGTAGGGGCTCATCCCCGACTTCGATTCCACCTGTATCAATCAAATGAAAATGACGATTCAGCCATTCTCCAGTTCCGTAAATACGGTCGCGGGTAACGCCTGGCTTGTCTTCTACGATTGAAACCCGATCTCCAATCACCCGGTTAAAAATCGTCGACTTTCCGATATTTGGGCGACCTACGATCGCCACGACTGGAATTGCCATCCCAACACCTTCTTTCTCTTCTCTCGCTTCATAGCCGTTCTATTGTATCAAATCAAACTGTCATATACCATAACAAACCGCATATAAAAAGCGGACACGCTTGTGTCCGCTTTGTGTCATTACTTATTCTTTCTGATCAGAATCGTCTTCAGTCAAGTCAGCGACTGAGAATCCTTCTGATTGATTCGTATAATCCGAATAATCGTCAGCGGATGATTCTTCCTCTTCAAGGACACGTGTTGATAGCGAAATCTTATGCTCATCAAGACGCACTTCGAGTACTTTCGCCACAATTTCCTGTCCTTCTTCGAGTACTTCCGAAGGTGAACCGATGTGACGGTTCGCGATTTGCGAAATGTGTAAAAGTCCTTCTACTTGTGGCGCAAGTTCAATGAAAGCCCCGAACTGAACGAGACGACGCACACGTCCTTTGACGATATCGCCAGCTTCGATCTTCCCTTCCATTTGTTGCCATGGACCAGGTTGTGTTTCCTTGATCGATAACTTCACCTTTTCCGTATCACGGTCGACACCAAGTACTTTGACTTCGACTTTTTGACCTTCCGTGACGATATCCGAAGGACGTTCGACACGGTGGTGTGCCATCTCCGAGATATGAACGAGACCGTCGACGCCACCGATATCAACGAAAGCACCAAAGTCCGTTAAACGTTGGACTGTACCTTCGAGGATTTGACCTACTTCTAAATTTTCGAGTGTCTCTTTTTTCTTCGCGTTCAATTCGCCCTCAACGACCGCTTTATGCGAGAGAATGACACGGTTCTTCTCTTGATCGAGTTCAACGACCTTGACTTCGATCGAACGACCGATGTAATCCGAGAAATCCTCGACATAATGCCGTTCGACGAGTGACGCCGGAATGAATCCGCGGACACCGATATCAACGACGAGTCCACCTTTGACGATGTCCTTGACGACAACTTCAAAGATCTCACCTGATTTATACTTCTCTTCTACTTGCTCCCACGCTTTGAGCGCGTCGATTTCTCGTTTCGAGACGACGACCTCTTCATCCGTGATTTTCTTGACCTTCACTTGTAGTTCATCTCCGACGTTCAGCACGCCGCGAATATCATCGAGATGAAGACTCGATACTTCGCTGATCGGTAAGATGGCTTCTGTTTTATATCCGATATCAATGAGTGCTTGCTTGTCTTCAATTTTCACGACCATTCCGGTAACTACCTGGTCCCGATGAATTTCAAAATCAGGCATATCTTTCATTTCTTCGACCATTCCAAAACAACCTCCTCACGATGAGTACAAGAAACGCCTGACACATGTCAATGCGTTTATCCTGCTTCTAACTTCTTACAATTCTGACTATTTGTCAAGGTATTAAGCGTGATTGAAGTAGACGGATTTGATTTCGTCCATGATTCGGTCAGAAATCGATTTCGCCGCGCCCCGCTGGTCACGTAAATCCGAGATATCAACCGGTTTTCCGATCGCAACATGCATCCGTTTGAACGGGCGGTATGATCCGATGATTGCAATCGGTAAAATCTGAGCATTCGATCGTAACGCAAAGAAGCCGACACCTGGTTGTGCTGCTGTGAATTCACCTGGCGCAGATCGCGTTCCTTCTGGGAAAATACCGACCGTCTCATCCGTATTCAAGAGCTCAATCGTCCGTTTCAAAGCTTGACGATCGCCTTGACCGCGACCGACAGGATATGTTCCTGCCGCAATCATTAATTGTTTTAAGGCAGGAACTTTGAACAGTTCTTCTTTTGCCATGTAACGAACCGCGCGTTTTGGCGGAATCGCGCTGACGAGGAAGACTGGGTCCCAGTTCGAGCTGTGGTTGGCACAGACAAGTAAGGAACCGTCTTTCGGAATGTTCTCTTGCCCAGTCACTTTCAATCGGAAGACTGTTTTCGCAATGACCCAGACGACAAACCGCGCAATCCGGTAAATGGTATCTTGACGTTTCATTTTAGGACACCCTCTGCTAGCTCCATCAATCGGACGACGACTTCATCAATCGTCATCTCTGTCGTATCGAGATATAGTGCATCGTCAGCTTGGCGTAATGGCGAGACTTCACGCTCACTGTCGCGCTTATCACGCAGTGCGATCTCTTCTTGAAGAATCGTGATGTCACTGTCCATTCCACGCGCGATATTTTCACGATGTCTTCGAGCTGCACGCTCTTCCACAGTTGCCGTTAAAAAGACTTTTAATTCTGCATCCGGCAATACGACTGTACCGATATCACGTCCATCCATGACGATTCCGCCGCGTTCAGCTAATTTTCGCTGTGCCGTGACGAGTGCAGCCCGGACTTCTTTTTGACGAGCGACGAACGAGACATTATTCGTGATTTCGATGGAACGAATCGCATCCGTCACTTCGCGATCACCAATAAAGACACGTTGCCCGTTTTCGCCTGGTGTTAAACGAATATCAAGCGATTTCATTAATTCTCCTAGCGCTTCCCCATTATTGAGATCAAGCGATTGTTCAAGTGCTGCCAACGTCACGGCCCGGTACATAGCTCCTGTATCAATGTATACATAGTCAAGGCGTGCTGCCAATTGTTTTGCGATCGTACTTTTCCCAGCACCCGCTGGTCCATCTAAAGCGATTTGAATCTTTTTCATCATCCATCCAATCCTTCCATCTTCCCTATGATTGATAGGGATTCATTCTTCCGAACGTTATCATAGCAAAAAAATGCGGTCAGGTGAATGGATTCATGCCCCTTCTTGAACTTTTCATTTGCATTTGATAACAGTGACGCAATACAAGTTCACGACTTCTGTCGGGAATCATCGTAAATTGGAAGGCTAATTCATACCTTTCTTCCCGTCGATCGATTCGAACAAGTTCAGCCACGACGTCTAGTGTACTTGATACACCATCACCCGTAGGTAAGATGAATGTCATCTCCACTTCTTCATCTTTTGCAATCGGTAATTGATCTGACAAGATCATCATTCCACCAGCCGATAAATCAAGCGTCACCGTCGTAAACGGCTCGAAATGCGCTTTATGAGGATGTACAGCGACATCGAGTATTTGCGGCACTCGAACGAACTGACGTCGTTGGATGCGTTCGATTTGATCATCCTTTGGTCGTTTCAAAGCATAACGTTGACCACGAAGTGGATCATTTTGTCGTTCAACGACGACCGTATCAAATCCAAATAATTTGCCTTTCTCCTTGAAAAAATAAAATGAAACTTCTTCTTGCTCTGACAAGATGAATGTTTTAAGTGTCGCGACCTCACTCGGCGCTTCAATCCAAATCAAACGGTTCGTCACGGCCGTCACTTTTGAGCGACCTTGTCGATCCTCACTATTCGAAAGCATTACCAAATCCCCGATTTCCATCATGTTACTCCGCTCCTACTCTCTATTCGAAACCATCTGAATGTTGTTTTTTCCGTTTAAATCTTCGATTCAAACGATTGGCACCTCGTACTTGAAATAATCCAATCGTCCATAAGATAACCATAAAGACGATTGGCAAAAAAGATATACCACCATTTTCCAATATTAACAAATTAAATAAGATATGCGCAAATACCGGAAGCGCAATCGAAAGGGATAGCCAACGATAAGGATGAGGCGAGAATTTCGCCATCCCCATGAAGAATCCCATGATGACAGCAAACAATGCATGCCCAGATACGGGTAAGAGTGCCCGGAAGAGCATATGTTCGACAGTTCCATTCACCATCAGATATAAAATATTCTCAAGCGTTGCGAACCCAAGTGAACAGGCTACCGCGTAGATGATCCCGTCGTAATAATCATTAAACCGTTGATGAATATAGACCGTATAAAAGACGACAAACCATTTGGCGAATTCTTCCGTAACGGCTGTTCGAATCAACTGCACCTCTTCACGCCCACCAAATTCGGTCTGGACGATATAGTCGATGAACATCAAGGGAAAGACCAGTAAAATACCGAAAATGAAACTTCGAAGGATATAGCCGACTGGCTCCGACTCATGTTCGTGACGGAGATAAAAATAAGTTAGGAGTGCGATGCCTGGGGCAACTCCGGAGAAAACGATTTGAACCACGCTTCCTCTCCCCCTTTCTTCCTCATTTATAAGAATAAAGGTTTCTTGGAAAAAAGAAAACGTCCTCGTTGTTTCAAGAGGGAAAAAGGTTACAATATGGGAGAACGAACCGAATCCGTCATAGAAAGTAGGTGAAGGTCTTCTGTCTGTAGACAAGGACCCTTTAGCATGAAATCATTATTACTCATTCATACGGGTGGAACGATCGCCATGGCACAGGATCATGCTGGTCATGTCTTACCAAATGATATCAATCCACTCGATGCTTCACTCCCGCGAGCAACAGATATTGCCAACATCACGACGCGTCACTTCGCAAACTTACCTTCTCCGCACATGACACCTGACATCATGTTGCGTCTAGCCCATTTCATCGAGAGTGAGCTCAAGAAGGAACATTACGACGGCGTCGTTATCACTCACGGCACGGACACACTGGAAGAGACGGCTTATTTCTTACATTTGACGCTTGGCGCACCTGTTCCGATCGTTTTGACAGGAGCTATGCGTTCTTCCAATGAGGTCGGATCCGATGGTGAGTTTAATCTGATTACGGCACTTCGTGTCGCTGTCAGTGAAGCTGCGCGCGGAAAAGGTGTCCTCGTCGTCTTCAACGGGGAAATTCATTCGGCATTCAACGTCACAAAAACGCATACGTCATCCGTCGATACGTTCAAATCCGTTCATTTCGGAAACCTTGGGATGGTAACGAAGGATCATGTCTACTTATTCAATACACCGCTCTTAAAACAAACACACATGGTGACTTCGCTCTCAAAACGGGTCGCCGTTCTCAAAGTCTATGCCGGTATGGAACCCGACTTATTACTTGCTGTGAAACAACTCGGCTATGATGGACTCGTCCTTGAAGTCCTCGGTCAAGGAAATGTACCACCAAGTATCGTGGATGCGATCGCTGAATTGATTACCGTCATGCCGATCGTCATCGTCAGCCGTTGTTTCAACGGAATCGTTCAAGACGTCTACGGATATACGGGTGGCGGACAACAATTAAAAGAACTCGGCGTCATTTTCTCAAATGGACTGAATTCACAAAAAGCGCGGCTTAAACTGATGGTCGAACTTGAAATCGATGCTTCGCAACTAGAACTCGAAGAATCATTCCGCGTTGAATAAATGAAAAAACCTCTTGATTCGGAAAATTTCCTTCCAAATCAAGAGGTTTTATTTAGGCTTGTATCGATACACCACGTAACCGTTCAACGAGATGATTGGCAATGCTTGCACCGTGAAAACGTCCATTTTCAATGAATATTTTATTGGCGTCAAATCCTGCTGCCACGACACCTGCGATATAGATGCCCGGGACATTCGACTCCATCGTCTCTTCGTCATGACTTGGAATACCTGTTTTACGATCAATCGTAATGCCTGTGTCAGCGAACAATCCGACATCGGGTGTGTAACCTGTCATCGCAAACACAAAATCAGCACGGACGGTCTGTTTATCTCCATCTATTTGATAAACCACCTCTTGCTCCGTAATTTCTTCGATTGACGCTCCAAAAATCATCTTGACCTTTTCCGAACGAACGAGAGATTCGAAGTTCGGCAACACCCATGGTTTGATGGATGGACTATACTCCGGTCCACGGTAAAGGACTGTCACACGTGCTCCCGCTTTTTCAAGTTCAATCGCTGCATCGACGCTCGAGTTTTTTCCACCGATAACGACGACATCTTGATCAAAATACGGATGTCCTTCCGTAAAGTAGTGCGAGACATGAGGTAATTCCTCTCCAGGAACATCCATTCGGTTCGGTAAACCATAATAACCTGTCGCAAGCACGACGGAGCGAGCTTCTCGGCTTCTTTTTTCCCCGGAACGCTCCGAATGGATAATAAAATGATCCGCTTGACGTTCAATCCGCTCAACCGTCTCAAACGGACGAATCGTCAACTGTTTTCGTTTGACGACTTCTCGATAATAGACGAGCGCGTCGAGACGTCGCGGTTTTAATTCTTTATTGATAAACGGTATACCACCAATTTCTAACTTCTCACTACTTGAAAAGAACGTTTGATGCGTCGGATAACGATAGATCGCTTCGACGATATTTCCCTTTTCGAGCACTTCGACGTCTAGTCCCCGATCTTGCATTTCGATCGCTGCCGATAACCCACACGGTCCTGCACCGATTACGATACAATCTAACATTCGAATATCTCCTCTTCCGGTTGCTTTTTTTATATCTTAGCAAATCTCTACCATAGACGAAAGAAATTGCAATGCAAAACGCCCGCTCTTCGTAAAGAAGAAGCGGACGTTCATCTTAATATTAGACCCAGCCACGGAAACGAGATGCTTCCGCCATCTTCCGGACACCTACCATATAAGCGGCAAGTCGCATGTCGACATTTCGCGTCTGCGCTGTCTGATAGACTTGGTTGAACGAGTTCACGAGTACTTTTTCAAGTTTCTCGTGTACTTCCTCTTCCGTCCAGTAATATCCTTGGTTGTTCTGTACCCATTCGAAGTAAGAAACCGTTACGCCACCACTCGAAGCAAGAACATCCGGAACGATCAAAATGTCACGTTCAGCGAGAATTTTCGTCGCTTCGTTCGTCGTCGGACCGTTAGCCGCTTCAACGACGATCGCTGCTTTGATATCGTGCGCATTGTCTTCTGTGATTTGATTCTCGATTGCTGCCGGAACAAGAATATCACATTCAAGTTCAAGCAATTCTTTATTCGAGATCGTATTTTTGAACAATGTCGTCACGGTACCGAACGAGTCACGACGGTCGAGTAGGTATGGAATATCGAGACCGTTTGGATCATGGAGTGCCCCGTACGCATCGCTGATCGCGATGACTTTTGCACCTAAATCATACATGAATTTCGATAAGAAACTTCCGGCGTTGCCGAATCCTTGAACGACGACACGTGCGCCTTCGAGCGAGATACCCTTTTTAGCAGCCGCTTCCCGAATCATGATTGCGACACCTTTCGCCGTCGCTGTCTCACGACCGTGTGAGCCACCGAGGACGAGCGGTTTCCCTGTAATGAAACCAGGTGAGTTGAATTCATCGATTCGACTGTATTCGTCCATCATCCATGCCATGATTTGCGAGTTCGTGAAGACGTCAGGTGCTGGAATATCCTTCGTCGGTCCAACGATTTGACTGATAGCACGGACATACCCACGGCTGAGACGTTCGATTTCACGGAAGCTCATCTCACGTGGATCACAGATGATTCCGCCTTTCCCGCCGCCGTATGGTAAGTCAACGATACCTGCCTTCAGACTCATCCAGACGGATAATGCTTTGACTTCGACTTCCGTCACGTTCGGGTGGAAACGAATTCCACCTTTCGTTGGTCCAACGGCATCGTTATGTTGCGCACGATATCCTGTGAAGATTTTCGTCGAACCATCATCCATCCGTACCGGAATCCGGACTGTCAACATCCGGAGTGGTTCTTTAAGTAATTCGTACATCTCGTCTGGATAACCAAGTTTCCCTAGTGCCTCCTTGACGATTTCTTGTGTCGCTTCCAGTACGTTCTTGCGATGATTCGCATGTTGTTGGTCAGTGATCATTCCAACGTTCCTCCCCATAAGTGGCATCCCCTATGCCGTTTCCTTGTTCGGATAAAGTATACTCTTTTCTCGAACGTAATGAAAGGGGTTACGCCTATATTTGTAAGCGCTTTCTCACTTCTTTTCCTAGGATATCATTGATTTGGTTGTTTTGTTTGACGATGTCGTTCGATCGCAAGTTCCATGAAATATTCGACCAATTCCGGATATTCAATTCCCACTGCTCGTGCACCGTCCGGGAATAGACTAGTCGAAGTCATACCAGGAAGTGTATTCGTCTCCAAGATGACTGGATTTCCGGATTCCGGCACAAGGAAATCAGATCGCGAGTATCCTGCACAGCCAAGGACTTGATGCGCTTTAACAGCCCATTCTTGAAGTTTTTCTGTCGTTGCTTCATCCAGTTCAGCAGGACAAATATGCTCCGAACCACCGATGGCATATTTGGATTCATAGTCATAAAAGGCGTTCTTCGGAATGATCTCGATGACAGGTAGTGCTTTTTCTGCCCCTTTATGACCGACGACCGGGACTGTCACTTCACGCCCTTTAATGAATTGTTCAACAAGCACTGCATCGTCCGCTTCGAACGCCTTCGCGATTCCTTCACGTAACATCTTCTCGTCTTGAGCAATCGTCAATCCGTTTGATGAGCCTTCTTGTGCTGGTTTGACGACACAAGGAAATTGACCATCCCACTCTGCAATTTTCGCTTCGATATCAGCTCCACGCTCTAACAGCACATCACGGGCGATCGTAATGCCTGCTTTATCAAAGTGAACTTTCGAACGTGCCTTATCCATCGCAAGCGCTGACGCTAACACACCTGAACCTGTATATGGAATGTCTGCCAGTTCAAGCAATGCTTGTACGCGTCCATCTTCACCAATTTTCCCGTGAAGAGCGATGACAGCCACATCTACATCCAGCTGGAAGAGTTCATGCGCTTGATCAGGATGGAAATCAACAGCCGTGACCTCATGCCCTTTACTGTTTAATGCTTCCATGATCGACTTTCCACTGTTTAATGAAACCTCCCGTTCTCCTGAAGTCCCACCGTATAATACTGCCACTTTCATCCTACTTCACTCCTTCTTCTTACGTTCAATGATTATCATACCATCCTTCTGACGATGAAAAAATACAAAATGGTGCCACTTCCAGCAGAAGACAAAAAGGTGCGGCATCCCCCTATAATGGAATGTCGCACCTGATGTTTTACATATTAAACTGTTCGGCTATCGTTGCGACGGCATGTTCCGCCTGAATCGTTTTCCCATACTCCGCCATGACGAGTGGACTTTTCGGGCTCGGCTCACCGTATTCAGACAAAATCGTCGTCACCGTCTGCTCGAGCGCCTCATTCATTCGTTCTTGGAAATAGAGATAGTAGCTTCCCTCGAAGAAGTAGAGGCTACCACCTGTCTCTGTCCGAGGCATATGTCGCAATAATCCATGACTCGCTTGAATGACGTCTTCTAGCGAGTGTAGAGCATATAAGACGTGATGGACGATATCGACTGTCATGCGGATTTCGACTTGATCGAACTCCTCGTTCATCTCTTCTGGCAAATCGCCTTCACGACGTACATCAACGAGCATCCCGTCATTCGGAAAGAATGTAACGAAAAATTCGAGTGTTCCCGCTGCTTGAAAACCAAAATTCGATTCGGCTTCTTCTAATAGATTACGCAATAAAGCTTGTCCCTTCCCGATAGCCAACGTTTCTGGTCGGACGTCGTGAAGCGATAACTCTTGCTTTGTGATGAAGACACGAAGGTGTCCTTGTTTCATTTGTTCAAACCTCATAATAGACTCCTCCAGTCAAAACCGGAAACACAGATGTCTCCGTTCGTTATGAACCATACTATACACCAGTTGTCGGAGTGAGTCGACTTAACCAACTTTTCCAAGATTGATCGTCTGCACCAAGTAAATGTGGACCATATCGTTCCGGGAGCTGATCGACCGCATAACCACCAAGACCAATCTCAAGATCCGGAAAATCAGACATTAGACGTGCTAACGCTTCATCAAGTAACGGTAAATGATCGGATAACGTGCAGGAAAGAATAACGGCTTTCGGTTGCAACTGATGCGTGACAGTCACTAAGTCCTGAACCGGTATACCGGAACCGAGGAAAATGACATCAAATCCAGATTGACGTAAGTAAAGCGTGAAGAAAAGTAGCCCAAGTTCGTGTTCTTCTTCCGGCGCGCAGACACAGACGATTCGCGGTAAAAATGGATTGATCGGCATCTGTAACGACAGTGTCGAGAGGCGAGCTCTTAGAAATGCCGTCGCAAAATGCTCATGCGCAATCGTAATCTCTCCCGACTCCCACTTCACTCCAATCTCATGTAAGAGCGGACCGACGATGTCCTGAATGACTTTATCGAAGCTAAACATCGAGAATGCTTTATTCATAATGTCGTGCGCATGTCGTTCTTCAAAGTTCGTCAATGCCTGGAACAACTGATCTCGCAGTTCGACTCCATAATCGTGCGGTACCTCAGCCCGATTAACAGGCATCTCATACAACTGGATTGCTTTAGAGACAGACAATCCCTCTTTTTGTTTATCGACGATCCAGCGTAATTTCGCGACGTCGTTATCACTATAAATGCGATGTCCGGATTCACTTCGATCCGGATCGAGCACCTGATATCTCCGCTCCCAAGCACGAATGGTCGTCGGGTTGAGTCCCACTAACGCAGCGACTGCTTTGATATTATATTTCCCACGATCCATGCATCGTGCCTCCTTCCCCTTCCTTTCTAGTATACGCTGAAAGGAAAAAAATCTCCGTTCACAATGTGCCCTTACATCATGAAACCGATGGAGACGAAGGCGATGATGATCGTGATCATGAGTACCGTCAGCGTGATTGCTAGCGGATTTTTTCGAAACGGTTGTTTCAATCGCTCGTTACGAACGTGTTCGATACGCGAAGAACGCGGTGGCAATGACTGATCCTCTTCGTTCTGATGCAACCGTCGTTGATCTTGTTTACTCAATGTTTATCACCTTTTCTTGAAAAATATAACGATATTGTCTAGTTTACACCGAATCTAGTGATGAAAAAAAGACTTGTTCTAAACGCATTTTCCAATCTACCGGTTGATGGGTCTTTCTCTTCACCGGATTTTCCCATTCAATCGTTCCGCACACATCACAACACCGTGGTTGTACGATTGCCTGCTCATCAAAATGATGCAACAACATCGTACGGCGACATTCGTTCCGATGAATGTAGTCCATCATCAGGTTGACCTCTTGTCTTTTTAATTGTTTACGTTCCGTTTGCCACTGGATGATGCGTTCCTTCGACCACCCGTTCTCGAGTTGCGATTTGAGTAATCGATATGCCGGATCTTCCGGATTAAGACGAAGACGACTTTCCATCTTGGCATAGGATTCGCCTTGATTCATCCCTTGTTGCAATTGATCGATCCATAAGACGGGTGCATATTGCGTGTCGATCAAGTACGTCTGTAATTGTTCATCTTGAGCAGCGTAGAGTAAAATCGCCGTTGCCTCTTTACCATCACGACCAGCACGTCCGACTTCCTGCATATAGGCTTCAATCGTCGCAGGCATCGTATAGTGAATGACCGTTCGGACGTTACCTTTATCGACACCCATTCCGAACGCACTCGTACACACGAGACAGTCCATCTCATCATGAAGAAACTGTTGTTGAACAAGTTGGCGATCTTCTATCGTCAACCCAGCATGATAATAGGTCGCACCGTCAATGATTCCAGCAATTCGTTCCGCTTCTTTACGGGTCGTCGTATAGATGACGCATGGGCGAACGATGCGTTCCATCCACCGAGCAACTGCCGCATCTTTTTCTTCTCGATCAACGCGATCGACAACATATTGGATTTCTGGTCGGTTGACAGAACGACGGATGATTTGTGGCTCATGCATACGCAGTTGTGTTCGAATATCTTGCTCGACAGCACGAGTTGCTGTTGCCGTTAAGGCGAGACATGGTGGAAGGCCGAGTTCTTGTCGAATGTGACCAAGTCTTGCATACTCCGGTCGAAATTCGTGACCCCATTGGGAGATACAATGCGCCTCATCTACGACGAAGAGCGCAATCTTTACCTGTTTTAGCCGAGCCCGAATCTGCGGCAGCGCGAGTTGCTCCGGTGATAAGTAAAGATATCGTAGATGTTCGAGTACAGATAAAATCTGTTCTTTCTCTTCTCGCGTCTCGACAGATGTTAATTTAGCGACAGATCGCTCTCCTCGGCGCTTGATTTGCATGACCTGGTCTTCAATCAACGAGAGTAACGGAGACAAAATCAACGTCAGCCCTTCATTTTGTACATAAGAAGGAAATTGATAACAGACAGACTTTCCTCCACCTGTCGGCAAAATTGCTAGTGTATCTGTTCCGTTTAGGATGGCATCGATGATTTGGCGTTGCCCTGGTCGAAATGCTTCGTAACCAAAATGACGATGCAATAACGCTTCCATTACATTCCCTCCCATTTACTACGTGCTAACACCAATCGAATTTGAAAATAAGATATATCGGATTGCATCTCACTCTTGATTCGCTTTAGCGCGTAGGTTCCGAGTCGCTGTGCAATCTGTCGTACCTCTTCTTGCTGAGATGGCGTGACAAAATGATCCAGCGGAAACGAAGGAGCATACATCGCAATCTCAACGAGATGATCTTCCATCGTACTATTTTTTAATCGTCTTCGGATCGCAACCGCTTCAACGGTTAACCCCTGTTGCAATAACTCCCATGTTTTTTTCGCAGACTGCGTCATTTTTGTCGTGTGTAGATCAGCGCCTATTTGCTTTAAAAGTGGTGTTTTTTCCAAGTCATCGATGCACTTTCGCCAAGCGATCGTAAATTCGTATTGGACAGTCTCCACATCTGTTTTCATCATTTGAGCTAATTGTGGATAAGACCATCCTGCTTGCACGCCAGACAAACGGTAACTAATTAATGTCGCATCTCGTTCTGATAAGCGCTCAAGGAGAAATATCAACTCTTGCTGCATATCATGTAACCATTCTGCTCGATTTGAGATGATCGGAAGAACACTTTTTACCCATTCACGGACGATGGTTTCCTGTTGCACAGGAATGAACGGCTGTTTTGCTTCTAAACAAATCATCGTTTGAACCAAAAGGCTGAGTCGTTTCCACATCATCTCAGCATAACCACGAAGTTCTCCACCTAGTTGATCAATGATCGCACGATCCGTTTGATTTATTAGTCGTGCGCCTTCGTGCGTCAGTCGCAAGGTCTCTTGCCGCTCAATCCAATTCTTCTGCGCGAGTTCAGCCAAGATTGTTTCGAATCGTTGTTTACTGACTAATACAGTACCGAACACCGATTCCAAATCATAAAAATGGGCATCTTGCAGAGAAGTCGCTGATTTCTTTCCTTGAAAAACATGATAAAGACTCCGGTCTGATCGTTCATTTCGAAGGCGCTGAATCGATTCCAGAAAAATACGCTCGAGTAAAGAAACCTCCATATGTCACGCTCCCTTCTAATGTAAATTGTTTATCAATTTGAAGATGATTTCCCATCCTTTTTCTTTTCGTTACGTTTTAGACATACTATTTGCGGGCATGTGATGATATATACATTTTCTGTTGTCACTTACGCTTCGTCATTGAAATGCAACGATGAGTCCGATACAATGACATATAGATGAGAACAGCGTGTTTCAATAATGTTTTCGTATAGAGAGGAGACCGTTCAATGGCTAAATTTACGATTGTCGACAAAGATACTTGCATCGCTTGTGGTGCTTGTGGAGCAGCGGCACCAGATATCTATGATTATGATGATGAGGGTTTGGCGTATGTCATTCTTGATGATAACAATGGTACTGCCGAAATTCCAGAAGCATTATTCGACGATATGATTGATGCATTCGAAGGTTGCCCGACGGATTCAATCAAAGTAGCAGATGAATCGTTCGATGGCGATGCGTTAAAATTCGAATAAGTGAATAAAAAAAGATGTTTCCTCGCGAAGCATCTTTTTTTATTGGACTTTTTCTCATTCAATCTATCGATTATCTAAAAAAACCGGACATCGCCAATTGGCAACATCCGGTCTATGATTAGTAAAAATTTAGCGTTTTCCTTTGATATACGGTACACCGACAGCTTTTGGTGCATCCGCACGACCAACGACACCAGCAAGTGCTAAGATCGTCAATAAATACGGCGCAATCAACAGATACACTTGTGGAATTTGATCGAGTAACGGCAATTGCTGACCGATGATCGAAATCGCTTGAGCGAACCCGAAGAAGAGGGCTGCCCCCATGGCACCGAGCGGGTTCCATTTTCCGAAGATCATCGCCGCAATCGCGAGGAAGCCTTGACCGAGAATCGTCGTCACACTGAAGTTCAATGAAATCGACGTCGCGTAGACAGCACCAGCAAGACCACCGAAACCACCAGAGATCATAACACCGATGAAACGCATCTTCGTGACGTTGATTCCCATCGTGTCCGCTGCCATCGGGTGTTCCCCGACAGAACGTAAACGAAGACCGAATGGTGTCTTGAAGATGATGTACCATGCGACGAACGCGAGAACGATTGCGATATACGATGTGTAGTAGACGTTCGCGAAGAACATCTTCAAGACTGGAATATCAGACAAGAATGGTACATTCTCTTTCGAAATCCGGTTTGGAATCGAATCCGTCTGTCCTTTACTGTAAAGTGCCCGGACAAGGAAGATCGCAAGACCGACCGCAAGCAAGTTGATCGCTACACCAAGAACCGTTTGATCTGCTCGGAATAGGATTGCTGGAATCGCAAGGAACAGTGAGAAAACTGCTCCAACGACGATCGCGATGAGCATCGCAAGCCAAGGACTCGCAGCACCTAATCCCATTTTCGATAAAGTCAATGCCGTGACGACACCTGTGAAGGCACCCATGACCATTAATCCTTCTAACGCGATGTTGACGACGCCAGAACGCTCACTGAAAATGCCGCCAAGTGCTGCAATGATCAACGGAGCCGAATAGGCGAGTGCGATTGGCACGATGATATAAAGTACTTCAAGAAAGCCCATTATTGACCGGCTCCTTTCGCTTTTTTAGATTCTTTCTTAACCGTGAACTTCTCGATGACGAGACGAATCGCGTAACCCGAAGCCACGAAGATGATGATGAATGCGATGATGATTTTGATCAGTTCCGGTGGAATACCAATCTGTTGCATCGACAGACCACCGATGTTGAGTCCCGCAAACAGTAACGCCGCGAGAACGACACCGATCGGGTTATTCGCACCTAACAAGGCAACCGCGATTCCGTCGAATCCAACACCTGTGAAGGACGCGTTCAATGTCATGTTTTGGAACGTCCCAAGACCTTCCATCGCTCCAGCGAGACCTGCAAAGACACCAGAGATAACGAACGATAGGATGATGTTCCGGTTAACGCCCATACCTGCATACTCTGCAGCATTCTTGTTGAATCCAACTGCTCGGAGTTCATAACCAAGCGTTGTTTTCCACAAAATGAACCAGAAGACGAGGGCAGCAATGACTGCGATGAAAATCCCGTTATGCAAACGTGAAAAATCCGTGATCTCTTGTAAGAACGGTGACGCAAGGGATGCTGATTCCTTGACTGACTCCGTCCGCTCGTTCGTAATACCGATGACGTGACGTAAAATATCATTCGTCACATACAACGCGATATAGTTCATCATGATTGACGTGATGACTTCATGCACGTGGAACTTCGCTTTTAAGATACCAGGAATCGATGCCCAAAGTGCACCTGCTAAACCTGCTCCAATTAGAGCAAGCGGTAAATGAATCGCCATCGGTAGATCAAACTCAATCCCGATCCAAACTGCGACCATCCACCCGACGAGAACCTGACCTTCAACCCCGATGTTAAAGAGTCCAGTTCGGAAAGCAAATGCGACAGCAAGACCGGCAAAGATCAACGGAGCTGCTGCTCGCAATGTTTCACCGATGCTGTATGGTTCGCCAAAAATACCATAGAATAACTGATCAAAACCGGCAATCGGATCATACCCGCCGATGACCATGACGATCGCCCCGACGACCATTCCAAGGATGATGGAAAGAATCGGAATGAGGATGCCGTAAAAACGCTCTAACTTCATGAATGACCTACCTCCTCTTTCTTACCGCCGGCCATCAAGAAGCCAAGCTCGATCTCATTCGTTTCTTTTGGATCCAAGAAGGCAACTGTTTTTCCTTCATAAAGAACGGCAATCCGATCTGATACTTGAAGAATTTCTTCGAGTTCGAATGAAATCAACAAGACAGCGCGACCTTTTTCGCGTTCAAGAACCAACTGTTCATGAATGAACTCGATTGCTCCGACATCCAGACCACGTGTCGGCTGTGCTGCAATCAATAGGTCTGGTGAACGATCCACTTCACGCGCAATGATCGCTTTTTGCTGGTTACCACCTGACAAGGCACGAGCAAACGTCTCTGGACTTGGAGTTCGGACGTCGAACTTCTCGATGAGCGTTTTTGCTTTTTCCATGACTTGTTTATAGTTCATGATGCCTGCTTTTGAATACGGTTGTTTGTAATACGTTTGTAAAACCATGTTATGTCCGATTGAATAATCGAGGACAAGTCCATGTTTATGACGGTCTTGCGGAATGTGACCGACACCTGATTCCGTCACTTTACGTGGCTTCAAGTTTTTGATCGATTTATTGTTGAGGAAGATTTCCCCACTATCCGCTTTACGAAGACCAGTGATGGCTTCAATCAATTCCGTCTGCCCGTTTCCGTCGATTCCGGCAATTCCGACGATCTCTCCAGCACGAATGTCGAGATTTAATCCATCGACGGCTTTGATGCCACGACTGTCCTTGACGACTAAGTCCTTGATGTCGAGAACGAGTTCTTGTGGAGTTGCCTTGGAATACTCCGCATTAAAGTTGACTTCACGACCTACCATCATTTCAGCAAGACGCGACTGTGTCATCGTCTCATCGATATCGACCGTTCCGATATACTTACCACGGCGAATCGTCGTACAGCGATCAGCTACTTCCATGATTTCTTTCAGTTTATGCGTGATGAGGATGATCGACTTTCCTTCTGCGATCAAACGATTCATGATCTGAATCAATTCCTTGATCTCTTGTGGTGTCAAGACAGCAGATGGTTCATCGAAGATCAAGATGTCTGCACCACGGTACAACGTCTTTAAAATTTCAACACGCTGTTGCATTCCGACTGAGATATCCTCGATTTTTGCATCAGGATCAACAGCAAGACCATACTGTTCAGAAATCTGGCGTACCTTCTCACGTGCAGTTGCACGGTCGATCTTAATTCCGGCACGTGGCTCTGCACCTAAAATGATGTTTTCAGTAACAGTGAAATTTTGAACGAGCATGAAGTGTTGGTGCACCATACCGATTCCAAGATCGTTCGCGACGTTCGGACTCGTTATATTGACTTTTTCACCACGTACACGAATTTCTCCAGCCTCAGGCTGATACAAACCAAATAAGACGTTCATCAGCGTCGATTTTCCGGCACCGTTTTCACCAAGTAAAGCGTGAATCTCACCTTTCCGAAGCTGGAGCGTGATGTTATCATTTGCGACGAAACTGCCAAACTCTTTTCTGATGTTTAGCATCTCAATGACGTATTCCAAGAAAATCCACTCCCATGTTTAGTTTAAAAGGGGGAGCCGCAATGCTAGCGACCCCCGCTTTCATTATTATTTCAGTGACGCTTCGTATTCTTTGTACTCGTCGTCTGTCGCTGGGACTTTGATGTCGCCATCGATGATTTGTTTTTTGTACTCTTCGACTTTGTCGAGCGCTTCTTTCGAAACGTTGTCTTTTGAAGGTGCGATATCAACACCGCCGTCTTTCAAACCGAACTCAACGACTTTACCTGCTGGGAAGTTGCCGTCTTTCGTATCTTTCGCGACTTGTTCAACTGCTGTATCAACGCGTTTGACCATTGACGTCAATGTGACGTTCTCTGGCATACCTTCTTCGACTTGGTCACGGTCTACACCGATAACCCAAACATCTTCACCGTTTTTCTTACGGTTTTTCGCTTCTGTGAATACCCCTTGTCCTGTACCACCAGCTGCATGATAGATGACGTCGACTTTTTTACCGTACATACCTGAAGCGATCGCTTGTCCTTTTTCAGCAGCGTTGAAGTCTTCTGCATATTGAACTTCGATGTCAGCGTCTGGGTTGACTGCTTTAACACCTGCTTTGAATCCACTTTCGAACTTCTTGATCAAGTCAGAGTTAACGCCGCCGACGAATCCGACTTTATCTGATTTCGTCGTCAAACCAGCAACGACACCAACAAGGAATGATCCTTCATTTTCTTTGAAGACGATTGACGCGACGTTTGGCTTGTCAACGACCATATCGACGAGTGCGAAGTTGTTCTTTTTGAACTGATCCGCTACTTTACCGATATCTTCAGCCATCAAGAATCCAATACCGAGGATCAAGTCGTATTTAGCACGAGCTAATTGCTGAAGGTTTGGTTGGTAATCCGATTGTTTTGCAGATTGAAGATATTTGTAGCCAGTACCTTCTTTTAAGTCGTTGTCTTTTCCGAACTTCTGGATACCTTCCCAAGCAGATTGGTTGAATGATTTATCATCCACGCCGCCTGTATCTGTAACCATACCTACTTTAAAGCCTTCTGATTTGCTACCGCTACCTGAATCTTTTGAATCGTCGTTGCCACCACATGCTGCAAGGACCGAACTCATTGCTAAACCTGTTGCTGCTAATGCGAGAAGTGACTTCTTTTTCATCTGGAAAATCCCCTTTCGAATATGGTCATACAAAGTTCAAGACTACGTCTAGCACCCGAGGCTGGCGATGAGGAGCGTTACGTAGGTTATGACGGAAAGCGCTTTCAGTATTCATCCTAAAACAATGGCTCACACACGTTTACGGATGACGTGGAAATCAAACTTATCTGCTCGGAAATAGTTCGCTGAAAAAAGAACGGAACGGTCGAGCTCATCATAATGCGTTTGACGCAAAGCGAGCAGAGGTTGGTCCGTATGTAATTGTTCAGCGATTTTCGGATCAATACGTGGCTCGATGTGCGTCACGGCATGCGTGACACGTCGTCCAAGTTCTTTTTCTAAAGCATCAAATAATGATGTCGAAGAGGTGAACTGCTCTTCATTTTTAATATAATGGCTTGGAATCTTATCGATACAATAGACGACAGGAACATCCCCTGCGAGTCGGATTCGTTCGATTCGATAAACCAATTCATCCGGACCAAGTTGAAAACGCTCTCGGTCGCGCTCAGTCGGTTGGACCATCTCGGATGATAACACTTCTGATGTCGGAACCATACCTGCGCGCGCAATCATTTCTGTTACGCTGTACAATTCTTCGATTCCAGAAGTAAACGGTGGTCTTGCATTGATAAACGTACCGACACCGTGTTTACGGATGACGATGTTCTCATCTTCAAGAATTCGTAATGCCTCTCGAAGAGTAGCTCGACTGACGCCAAGTTGCTTTGAAAGTTCAAACTCTGAAGGGAGCTTCTCGCCTTCCTTGTAAACGCCGTCATCGATGTCAGACTTGATCTTTTCAATCACACGTAAATAAAGCAAACGATGATCTAATTTAATCGACATGACGCATCTCCATCCTCTATCTAGTTGTAACCAGTGCTCAGACTTCTGACGTATGAGAACTCCAGCCAAGATAAGTATATGACGCCCAACACAATCCTGCAATCATTTTGTAACAGGTTAGAAGTCTGACTTCTGGCGCTTTTGTAACCCTTTTCATAACGCAATCAATAATGGAAGAAAATAGGGCATTCTACCTAAGAATGCCCCTTCTTTTTTCAACGCTTATTGCTCAGGTACTTCGATTTTTCCAGAAACGACATCTGATTTTGCTTTCTCAAGCGCAGTCAACGTCTTCTTCGAAATCTTTTCAGATGGTACGATATCAACTCCATCTTCTTTCAGACCATAACGAATCGTTTTGCCGCCCTCAAGTTTACCATCCTTCGCTGCGTTTGCTGTATCTTCGACTGCACGGTCGACACGTTTGATGACAGAAGTTAATGTAACGTCTTCCGGCATACCCTCTTCTTTTTGGTCTCGGTCGACACCGATGACTGAGACGTTTTCACCGTTTTTCTTGCGGTTTTTCGCCTCTGTGAAGACACCGTTTCCTGTACCACCTGCTGCTGGGAAGATGATATCTGCGCCTTTACCATACATTCCAGCTGCGATCGCTTGACCTTTTTCTGGAGCTGCGAAGTCTTCTGCGTATTGGACATCGATTTTAATCTTCGGATTGACGGACTTAGCACCTGCTTCGAAACCGGCACGGAAACGCTCGATGACATCCATCTTCATCCCACCAACGAAACCGATATGATCTTTTTTCGTCTCCATTGCAGCAACGATCCCTGCAAGATATGCTCCTTCATTTTCCTTGAATGTGATCGACGTGACGTTCTTTCCTTCAACGACGTTATCGATGATTGCGAATTGTGTGTCTTTGAATTGATCAGCAACTGTTTTGATATCCTCATTGAACGTGTTCCCGATTCCGAAAACTAAATCTTCTCCCCCACGAGCAAGACGCGATAGATTCGGTTGATAATCTTGTTGCGATTTAGATTGTAGATAAGAGAACCCTTCATTCTTTTGAAGTTTGTTGTCTTTACCGTACGCTTGCAGACCTTCCCAAGCGGATTGGTTGAACGATTTATCATCGATCCCACCCTTATCGGCTACCATCGCAACAGAGAATTGATCTTTTTGATCGGCTTTCTCACCTGAACCACCACAAGCAGCAAGACCAACTGTCGCTACTGACATCATCGATACGATTACCTGTTTCTTCTTCATTTCATCCATCTCCTCTGCAATTATGAGAGCGCTTTCATTATCTATTTGTGAAAAAGCCGCTCCCAGCCCTCGTGTTGAAGGTCGGTCACTCATATGACTGAGTATGCCAAAAACACTACTGAAAATCAACAGACGTCTGACAACTATTTTCATGAAAGCGATTTTATTTTTGATGCCTTCATCATTTTTTCCAGTCATTTCTATTTTTACAAAA
>NZ_WBYY01000041.1:0-21668 GCF_048985645.1 Exiguobacterium sp. A1_3_1
CGGAGATGTGTATAAGAGACAGATATAGAAGCATAATGACATTTTAGGGAGGACGATGTGTTGCGACGTTTATCACCAGTCTTCATCGAAGAAGCTTTTCGAAGACGATCCTACTATAAAACGTTCTCGTGGATGATTGCAGTCATCGGTCTACTTGCGATTATCGTTGCGTTACACCAATTGAACAAAACACTAGAAGAAGGAAAACGCTTCGAAGAGGCGGCAAAAGCGATTGACATCGTAATCCCAGCAAATCATGCGACTCAAGATTTAACGTCTTATTATCTTGCTTCCTTAGAGAAACAGGTTGAGGAACCACAAGTAACAAAACAAGCAGAAACCTCTCTCTCCCACTTATATGAACAGCTGAAGGAAGAGCAAGCGACTGGCCCAGCACGTAAAGAGTTGTTGGAAGAACTCACGAAATTAGAGCGTCAAGGATACGAGTCCAATCATCGCTTTTTCACAGCCTCTACGAATTTTAAAAGTGAAGTGATTTTTAATCAACTCGTCTTAAGTAAAGAGACTGGTTCCTATTACGATGTGTTCTCGCATCTTATCATGATGGAAGAGCAACTTGGGAAATCGGCACAGATTCTACGAGAAGCACGTCGGGACAACGAAATTAGTTCGATTGATCGATTACGCATCCAACAAATGCGGATTGACTTGCCCATTCGACAACAATCGCTCATGAATGCCTTGTATGAGGTAGTTTCGTTACAAGACGACACAGGGCGCCAAGAGATTGCAAACATGAGAAGTCAGATGCGAAATTACACAGAAACGCTAGATGAACTGTTGAGTACATCAAACGATCAAAACTATGCGAAACTAGCTAATCAGTCTAAACAATATGAAACAAGCATGTACCAGATATATGATCAAAAGTTAAAACAGGTACAACAAGAAATGCAGCACCGAGGATCGCAGATCATTCAAAATGCTTGGCTGCTATTTGCAACAATCATTCTTGTCATTGCGGCATTATTAATATTGAATTGGTTATTATTACGTGCTTTTCGAAAAGATATTTCCTTACTACAAAACGAAGCGAATACGTTTGCTGAGGATCGACGGCAATCGGGGTATCATGTACACGAAAGAAATGACTTCAAGCCGGTCGTTCAAGCCTTCCGGACGATGACAGCAATCATAGCTGGATTACTCGATCATAGTGATGCGAATACAAAAGAGATTAAGCAGAAGAAAGCCGAAATCGAATCTCTCTTTTCTCAAAATACAGATCCAATTCTTGCTTTATCGTCGGACTATACGATTTTAAATGGAAACGATCGTTTTCGACAGTTAACGCATGCCACTTCGGGTTGGACGATTGAAGAATTGGTGCATCCAGCTGATTTGAATCGAATGCGACGAGCACTTCAACAAGCGATCGAAGGGAACAGTCAGACGATTCGCTGTAAAATGTTATTTGACGAAGATATTTTAAATATGTTCGTCAACATCATTCACGTTCCGAACAAAGAGGATGAAACAGGTGTTGCCTTATATCTCTCTTGTCATGATGAGACAGATCAGTTTCGGCGAGAAGAACGCATTACACAACTTGCGCTTTTTGATATGTTGACGGGGTTACTGAACCGAAATGGATTTGAACAAAAGATGCAGGATGCACTGAGAGCACCACAAACAGGCGAGCTCGTCACTATCAGCATTCGTCAATTCCGTCGAATCAATGATATTTACGGTCATGGGGCAGGAGATCAGATTTTAAAGGATCTCGCGAATCGACTGAAGCATCATTTCATCGGAACCGGACAAGCAGCACGTATTGGTGGAGATGAATTCGCTGTATTAGTCGCGCAACAGGATATCGTTGATTACGAGAAATTAAAGCAAGTCATCGAACATGTTTATGAAATTAACGGAGAATTCGTGAACGTCAGCATCAGTATGAGTATGGTCCGCTATCCGGACGATGCAGTAGCTGTCACTTCGTTATTATCCTCTGTCGATATTGCGATGCAACATGCGAAACAACAGACAGAAGGTGGACCGGTCTGGTTCGAACCTTGGATGAGCGCGGAATATCTGGAATCGGTCGTATTGGAAGGGGAGTTACGGGATGCGATTGAAAAGAACGAGTTACAATTGTTCTACCAACCGCAAATCAACCTTGCGACACGGCAGGTGGATGGTTGTGAGGCGCTCTTGCGCTGGTTCCATCCAGAACGTGGCATGATCAGTCCGGCAGTCTTCATTCCGATTGCCGAGCGATCGATGCTCATCGAAGAAATTGGGATGTGGGTCGTCGCTGAAACGGTTCGCCAAGTAGAGGCGTGGAAAGAAACGGAGCTCGGGTCGCTTCGCGTCTCAGCGAACTTATCCGTAAAAGAGCTCGTCTCTGGTCGGATTGTGGATTACCTAACGGGCGTCCGAGAAATTCATCCTGGAATTGAAGACCGGATGGAACTCGAAATCACGGAATCTTTCGGTGTCTTTTCGGACGGACGTGTCTTTGAGGCGCTTCAGACGTTACACCAAATGGGTTATCGTCTGGCGATCGATGACTTTGGTACCGGTTATTCGTCTTTGTCCTACTTGAGTCGATTGCCTATTCAGCGACTGAAAATCGATCGCTCGTTCATCAGCGGTCCGGATGCCTGTTCGAACGCACCGCTCATCGAGACGATCATTAAACTGGCGCATACATTGAAATATGATGTTGTCGCCGAAGGCATCGAGGAACTGGAGCAGGCGAATCATCTGCAACAGCTGGATTGCGAGTATGCACAAGGTTTTTATTATTCAAGACCAATCCCGGCAGACGAGTTCCGCGTCTGGTACGGAAAGTATCATGAAACGCTTTTATCTGAATGAATCACTAGTTACAGTCTAAAGATTGAGGTCTCTTAAAATAGAAAAGGTGAGTTTCCGGACGGAAACTCACCTTTTTCAATGGATAAATTGAGGAAATCGAATAATTAGACGCGATCGAGCACGAGGTCGTCCGCTTGTTCGAGATACGCTTTGACCGGTGCAACTGCTGCCTCGACCGTACCTGGTGCGAACGGAGACTTCAATCCAGCACGTTCGACGAGCGTGAGGAAGCTTTCCGATCCGCCGGCACGACAGAGATCGAGATATGACTTCCAAGCCGCTTCCCGGTCTTGTTCCATCCAAGCATAGAACTGGAAGGCACAGACTTGAGCGAGCGTGTAATCGATATAGTAGAACGGACTGCCGAAGACGTGTCCTTGCTGATGCCACCATGCACCTGAATCGAGATAATCGTTCGCTTCGTAATCACGATGCGGCAAGTATTTCTTCTCGATCGTCCGCCATGCTTCGCGACGCTCAGCTGGTGTCAATTCCGGTTGATTGTAGATGACGTGTTGGAACTCGTCAATCGCAACGCCGTACGGAAGGAATGTGACGCTTCCTGCGAGATGATTGAATTTGTATTTCGCTGTCTCTTCACCGAAGAACTCTTCCATCCACGGATAAGCGAAGAATTCCATCGACATCGAGTGAATCTCACACGCTTCATACGTTGGGAAAGCACTCTCTGGAGCTGTCAGGTGACGGCTCTCATAGACTTGGAACGCATGTCCGACTTCGTGCGTCAGGACATCGATGTCGCCTGCCGTTCCATTGAAGTTCGAGAAGATGAACGGGAGTTTTTCATCTGCGATGTAGGTACAATACCCACCGCCGGCTTTCCCAGGCTTCGCCGTTAAATCGAGTGCTTCCCGGTCGAGCATATAGTTGAAGAACTCGTTCGTCTCCGGTGACATCTCTGCGTACATCTTTTTGCCGCCATCGATGATGAACGACTCTTCGCCTTTCGGTGTCGCATTACCAGACTTGAAGGCAAACCCTTCATCGTAGTAATACAACTGATCGACACCGATCCGTCGTTGCTGGCGTTCTTTAAGTTGTGTCGCGAGCGGAACGATCGTCTCACGGATTTGTTCGCGGTACTGTTCGACCATCGATTGGTTATAATCGACGCGGAGCATCCGTGCGTATCCGAGCTCGACGAACGATGGGAAGCCGAGTGTCTTCGCGATCTCGGTCCGGATGCGGACGAGTTTGTCGTAGATCGTATCGATTGCTTCACCTTGTTCTTTTAAATAGCCGTAGCGTGCTTCAGAAGCTGCTTTACGGACATCACGATCAGGTGACTGAAGATAGGGACCGAACTGCGATAAGTTGAGCGTTTTGCCATCGAACTCGATTTGAGCGGAAGACATCAGTTTCGTATATTCACTCGAGAGACGGTTCTCTTCTTGGAGTTTCGGAATGATCTCTTCCGAGAACGTCTTCAGGCTCGCTTCCGCAATCAAGAATAACTGTTTACCTTGCGTCTGTTCGAGTTCACTGCGGAGTGGGTGTGTCGTCAATGCTTGATAATAGCTTGAGACATATCCTTGATAGATCGCACTCGCTTCATCAAAGAAGCCTTGCTCCGTCTCATAGAACGTATCGCGTGTATCGATCGTGTGACGGATCTCGACGAGCTGGCTTGCCGTTTCAAATTGATTTCTGAGGGTATTAATCTCAGTGATGGCTGCGTTTGCTTCATCTACCTGTGTGGCTTCCGTCAGTCGAGCGATCGCTTGATTCATGGATGTTTCAAGCAAGGCAAGGTCAGGACGGACATATGTAATTTCTGAAAATGGCAACATGTAAGCGCCTCCTTATGATTTCTAACTATTATCACACAAAAATACTTGCAAAACCAGAGGGACAAACGTATGCTTTTTGTGAGAACGTGAGCGAGCTGTCTGACAGCTTACTCCTATAAAAAATCGAAACTTCCATTCGGAAGAAAAACGATCGAGAAAGTAGAGGGATAGTATCATGGGATTCTTAAAAAAATTGTTTGGTGGTAACGACGCAGGAAACGCGAAAATCGCTTCTGCACTTACAGGTAAAATCGTCAACATCGAGAACGTACCCGATCAAGTTTTCTCTCAAAAAATGATGGGCGACGGTGTCGCGATCGAGCCAACTGAAGGTAAAGTCGTCTCGCCGATCAACGCAACGGTTGAAACGATCTTCCCAACAAAACATGCAATCGGTCTAAAAGGTGAAGATGGTCTTGAACTGTTGATCCACGTTGGTCTTGATACAGTTAACCTTAAAGGTGAAGGCTTCACGGCTCACGTCCAGTCAGGTGACAAAGTCAAAGCAGGAGACGTCCTCGTCGAGTTCGACCTTGACTACATCCGTGCGAACGCACCATCGACGATCACACCGATCATCGTAACGAACCACGATCAATTCACGCTTTCAGCTGTACCAGCGGAAGGAACTTCTGTTGTCGCAGGCGATACAGAGCTCTTCAAAGCAACACACAAATAAGATACGATACGCCTCCATTCCTTGCGGATGGGGGCTTTTTTGTCGTCTCCTCCCGTGTCTTACCGTTTTGTAAGAGAAGTGAAAGCAAAGTCCATTTTGAGAAAAGCAGGGAAGGGCTAGACTGAGTGTAACGAATCAAACACAGGAGGCATTACAGATGAAAGCAATCTTACAAGCAGAACAGATTTCAAAAACGTATCAAACGAAAACAGCGCGCCACGAAGCACTGCGTCCGACGACGCTCCGTGTCCACGAAGGAGAGTTCGTCAGTATCATGGGTCCATCCGGTGCCGGGAAATCGACATTACTTAACCTGCTGTCGACGATTGATCAGCCAACGGACGGCTCGATTTTAATCAATGGAGCAGACGTGACGGCGATGAAGGAAAAACAATTGGCTCGTTTCCGCCGGGAACAACTCGGCTTCATCTTCCAGGATTTCAATCTCCTCGATACGATGACGGTCCGGGAAAACATCGCCTTACCGCTCTCACTCGCGAACGTCGATAAAAAAATAATTTTAGAACGTGTCGATCGTGTGGCGCGTCAACTTGGTATCTACGACTTACTCGATAAACGTCCAGTCGAACTATCGGGTGGACAAAAACAACGGACGGCTGCCGCGCGTGCGATCATTCATGATCCGTCACTCATTTTAGCCGACGAGCCAACCGGTGCACTTGACTCGAAGTCAGCGACCGGGTTACTCGAAGCGATGCAATCGCTCAACAACGAAGGCGCGACGATTTTAATGGTAACGCATGATCCGATGACAGCGTCTTATGCGGAACGGATTCTGTTCGTCAAGGACGGAGAGCTGTTCAAGGAAGTCCATCGCTTTGGTTCGCAGAAGGAATTCTTCGAACAGATCATGGAAGTTCAGCGTGAACTCGGAGGTGCCGTCCGTGAGCTTGTCTAAACTGGCGTTTCAAAATTTGAAGAACATCCGTCAAAACGTGATGTACCTCGGTGCGGTCACGTTTGCGATTCTGATTTATTACACGTTCCTCGCGATTCGATCGAATGAAGCGATGCTTCAGGCGAACGAATTGTACGGCAAACTGGGAACGGTCTTTACCGGAGCAAGTGTCATTCTAGCGCTTTTCTCTGCTATCTTCATCTGGTATTCAAGTGACTTCTTCTTACGTCGTCGTAAGAAGGAAATCGGGCTTTATGCATTACTCGGTTTAGAACGAGGGCAGATTGCTCGCCTGATTTTCCTTGAGACGATGGGGTACGGAGTGATTGGTCTGATTCTCGGAATTGCGATCGGTACCGTCGCTTCGAAATACTTCGTGCAGTTGCTCGCTTCCGTCATGGCGATGCAAGTCGATGCGACCTTTACGATCAGCGGAGCTTCCGTCCTGCAGACGATCGGTGTTTTCCTTTTAATCTTTCTGATCATCGCTTTACGTTCGGCTCGGACGATTTATCGTTTTACATTAATCGAACTGTTCAAGGCAGAACAACAAGCGGAATCGCTTCCGAAAGTCCATCCGATCCTAGCGGTGCTTTCGGTCGTCTTGATCGGTGTTGGGTACTATTTGACCGGACAACCGTTGATGGATCACTTTACGATCGTTGCCCCACTCTTGATGCTCTGCGTCATTCTCGGAACGTTCGGAACGATGAGTTACTTCACGATCTTCTTATTGCGCGTCTTAAGTAACCAAGCGCGACATTTCAAAGGAACGAATTTGATTTTGCATGGGCAATTGTTGTCACGAATCAAATCGAATGCCGTCATGCTGTCGACGATCACAGTCATCACTGCCGTCACATTGACGACAGTCGGTACAGCGACATCGATTTATTATTTCATCGATCAGACCGTCGAGGAGCAAGTTCCGTACAGCCTATCGATTGCGAGTAAACAATCTGAAGCGGAACAACTGATTGCAAAGTCTGACCAAAAGATCGACAGCCGGACGATGGTCAACGTCAAGAACGTCGACCATCAGATGACCGATCTGCCGAACCCGCTGACGTTCACGCGCTACTACGCGACGTATGCGTATGAAGACCAGCCGGGACAATTCAGCTACGTCAACTATTCGGACTACGTCAAGCTCGCGAAAGCGAACGGGAAAACGGTCATCAAAGAACCGAAACAAGGCGAAGCGATCGTCCTTGAGACATTCAAAGGAAACGATTTGTTGAAGATGAAAGTCAAATCGCCGGTCGGTGTTGAAATCAAGGACGTTCATGAGTCCTTTCGCATCACCGCTGCGACGAATCTACCGATCGCTCAACTTTATGAGAAACAGCGTCTCGCCTTCGTCGTAAACGATGATGCGTTCGCGAAGATGCCGGAAAAAGGCTTCACGCTGACGAATTATCAGTTCTCAGATGAACGTCATGACGATGGATTGATGAAACAGTTGACACAACTATATGGAAAACAAGCGGACACGGAGATGGCGGCGTACTATCCTGTCTATACGATGACGACAGCAACGACAGGCTTACTCGCGTTTGCTGCCGGCTTCCTTGGTCTCGTCTTCTTGCTTGCGACGGGTTCAATCATCTACTTCAAGATGCTCGCGGAAGCAGAAGAATCGAAACAACGGTTTGCCATCATCCAGAAAATCGGTGTCGATGAGAAAGAACAGACGGGCATCATCCGTCGCCTTGTCGGATTCGTCTTCTCCTTACCGTACGCGCTCGGACTTGTTCATAGTTTAGTTGCGATGCAAGTCTTGCAGAAACTGTTGAACTACAACATCGTTCGTCCGACATTACTTGCGATTGTTTGTTATACGATCGTCTATCTGATCTACTATATCGTCACGGTCCGTGCGTACCGCCGCATCGTCACGTGATGAACTAAATAGGGGTACACAGAACTGGAAACGGAATAATCGTTTCCAGTCCTTTTTGAGTTCGTTATGATAAAGGGAGAAGGAGTTGATAGGAACGATGCATACGATTTTATTAGTCGAAGATGATATGAAGATTGCCACATTATTGAAAGAACTACTCGAACGCTATGATTTTAGAGTCGTCGTTGAAGATGGACGAGGAGATGTCGTTGCGGTCTTTGAAGAGACGAATCCAGACGTCATTCTATTAGATGTCAATTTACCGAAGTTTGACGGTTTCTATTGGTGTCGACAATTGCGGATGAAGACACGGGCACCCATCCTGTTCATCTCAGCACGGGTCGGGGAGATGGATCAAGTCATGGCGCTCGAATACGGAGCGGATGATTACATCGTCAAACCGTTCCAAGGAGCGGTCGTCATCGCGAAGATTAAAAGTCAGATTCGCCGAGCTTATGGCACGCTGTCGAACGAGACGGATGAGCGGACGGTGACGAAAGAAGGGGTCACGCTGTACTTGGACCGTTATATCGTCGAGTACGGAGAACAGTCAATCGAGCTGTCAAAAAAAGAGGGACTGATCCTTGAGATGTTGCTGACGGCAAGTCCACGAATCGTCAGTCGAGGCGATCTACTCGAACGGATTTGGGATGACGAAGCATTCGTCGATGAGAATACGTTGAACGTCAACATCACGCGTGTCCGCAAACGGCTTACCGAGATCGGTGTCGCTGGACTTGAGACGGTGCGAGGCGTCGGTTATAAACTGGTTCTTGAACCATGAAGCTCTTTTTACGGCACGCGATACCAGGCATCATCTTCTTTACCGGACAAATGCTGATTTTATATGCCGTCTTATGGCTCTACGATCTTTATCGCCCAGCAGCCTTCTTTTATATCGTGCTCTTGAACAGTATCGGTCTCTTGATTTATCTCAGTTATCGTTTCTTCAGCATGCTTCCGTTGTTGCGACGGATGCAACAGCCGGTCCAATCGGTCGCAGAACCGATTCGCAGTGATAGTGAAGAACCGATTTCCGTCGCTGTCGAACAATTTTTAGAACGGCAACAGACCTTGTTTCGAAACAGTCTGTTTGCTGAGCGACGGAAGGAAAAAGAGCGGCATCGGTATGTCGACCAGTGGATTCATCAAATGAAGACGCCGTTATCCGTCATCGAACTGATTCTCGAACATCCGGGGGAGCACTATCAAGCTGATTTGCGCCAAGAGGTCGATCGGCTGCGCAGTGGACTCGACCAGATGCTCTATTCGTCACGTCTAGAAGCGATCGAGACGGATCTGAAGGCAGAGCAGTTATCCTTAAAGCCACTTATTACCGGCATCATTAATCAGGAAAAACGACTATTCGTCAAAAATCAGGTTTTTCCGAAACTCGATATCGCGGAGGATATGTACGTCTATACGGATGCGAAGTGGTTTCGATTCCTTGTCTTACAGCTTGTGACGAATGCGATTAAATATACGACAGGTCACGGACGAGAAGTCGTCTTGAAGGCGGAGGAGATAAATGGGCAGGTCGTTTTGTCGATTCGAGACGACGGCGTCGGGATTCCAAGACGAGATGTCCCACGCGTCTTTAATGCGTTCTTTACCGGTGAGAATGGGCGACGTTACGGGGAATCGACCGGAATGGGACTGTATTTCGTCCAGCAGGTCTCGATGAAACTCGGACACGAGATTGAACTTGAGAGTGAGGAAGGCATCGGGACGACATGTCGGATTCGTTTAGTAGGAGGTCGCGCACATGATTGAGGTGAAACAATTAGGAAAGGTCTATCCCGGAAAGGTGACGGAACAGCCGTTGACGGATGTGAACTTCCGAGTTGAAGAAGGCGAGATGGTCGCAGTCATGGGACCGTCCGGTAGTGGCAAATCGACACTGATCAACTTGCTTGCGACACTCGACGAGCCAAGTTGGGGATCGATTCTGATTGATGGCGTCGATACAGCGACGTTTAAGCGAAAAGAGATGACACGCTTCCGACGCGAGACACTTGGGATCATCTTTCAGGAATTCAACTTACTCGACTCCTTGACGCTCGGTGAGAACATGCTCGTTCCATTGATGTTGTCTGGGAAAAAAGCAAAACTGGCGCGTGAAGAGATGGAGCAGTTGGCTCGTCGCCTTCAGATTGATGATTTGCTCGATAAGCAGGTGGACGAAGTAAGTGGTGGACAACGGCAGCGAACAGCGATCGGTCGCGCCTTGATTCATACGCCGCGTCTGATACTTGCGGACGAACCGACCGGAGCACTTGATTTTCAAGCGACAAAACATGTCATGGATGTATTAGCAGAACTGAACGCGACGGGGATGACGATGGTCATCGTGACGCATGATCCGCAAGTCGCTTCGTATTGTAATCATGTCTTGTTTTTAAAGGACGGTAGCGTGCAAACCGAGTTATTCCGTGATGAGCCACGACGGATCTTCTTTCAACGTGTCATTGAGTCGTTATCGTTGTTAGGAGGGGATGAGCATCAATTATCTGCAATACGCCCTACGTAATATCCGGCGCTACCAGCGGTTGTACTATGGGTATGCCTTGACGATCATCATCGCGATGACGATCGTGACGAGTTACTGGAACTTGCTGACGAACGGATCGTTTCAAAACGTCGCCAAGATACTCAGCCAATTGAACCAAGTCATCGAGATGACGATCTTGTTCGTCTTCATCGCAGAACTGATCATCCTATTTTTTAGTATCCTGTTCATCTATTCGACGACCTATACGATGCTTGAGCACCGGAAGAACGATCTCCGAACGATGCGGACGCTCGGTAGTGGATTATCGCACTTCTTGAAGTATTTTTTGATTGAGGTTCTGATCGTCGGCGGATTAGCGATCACGGCGGGGATGATACTTGGAAATGTCTTGACGAAGATGCTGTTACTTTCTGTCGTCAAAATCATGTTCTTGCCACCGATCGAGTTTGAGCTGTCGTTTTATGCGATTCTTGCCTTGATTGGTGGCGCCTTCCTTGTTTTACTGATCGCGACCGTTCTGGCGATTTACCGTTTTCGTCCGGATCGACCGGTCCGTTCCCGTTCACTTTTTCGAAGAAGAGTTTGGATTCTGACACAGGTCCTCGCTCTATTGCTCTTGATTTACGGATATGTCCTCGCGTTCGTTCGAATGTATGGATTTTATATGTTATTCCCGCTTGTCATCTTCATCGGTTCCTTTTTCATTTGCCGCTATATCTTACCGTGGTTGATCCAGCTATATCGTCCATGTCGGTTGTCTCTTCGGAAACTGATCGTTTCGGAGATCGCCAATCAGTTACGAACGAATAGTACGCTGATTGCCCTCGGGACGATCTTGACGTCATGTGCGCTGACGGCAGTCGGACTTGTCTTCTTGTTTCAATTGATCGGACTCGATCTCTCGTCCCAAAATCAATTTGGTCTCGTCTATTATGAAGAATCTGCTCAGCCGACGAAGCGATTGAAGGATATTAAACAGACGATGACGGACGCATTTCCGGATCGCTATCAGCAAGATATTGAAGTGAAGGCAGAAGGGAGGCGTATCTTTTTACCGATTTCTGCTTACAACAAGATGATGCGTCAATTGCACCTTGAGGAGCGGACGGCGACCGGTCGACAGAGTTTCTTCGTACCCGCGCGACCGGTGCAACTCGAAGAGAATACACCAACGATGAAAAAGGCGGAACAGGCGATGAAACGAGAAGGGTTTAAGCTGCTCTCGCCGTCTTCCCATGATTTAGTGTTCGGCTATAACTATCAGATCGAAACGATATTCGTCGTCAGCGACGCGGTCTTCCCGACACTTAAACAACCTGTTCGGCAAATCGTCGTCTTCGATACGCCAGCCTACCATGATTATGGAACGAGGGACTGGAAGCAGTGGATGAAGATCGTTCGCAATATTCAATCCGCAGCCAAGCTGGATGAGAAGCAGCCGGTTCCCTATCAGTTGATCAATGAGACGGAAGATGAGATCGACGGGATCCGGATCGTACGACTCGTCACGTTCGTCGTCATCCTTCTGACGATCTGGTTGTTCGTCATCAATGCGAGTTTCCTGCATGTATGGATGCAGATGACGGCAGAGCAGGAACAAAAACGGATGAAGACATTGTTTGCACTCGGATTCGGATCCGGAAACATTCGTCGTTACTTGCTCATGAAGTATGGTGCGGTCTTACTCATTCCCTATCTGATTTCCGTTTTTCATGCTTTTTTGTTGTTCCAAGTCGTCGTGACACAGGCTGGACTGGAAATGAAACCTTTTCTTAATCTCGCTGTGTTTTGGATCAGTATCGTCACCGTTGGATACTTCCTGAGTGTCTTGCCGATTTGGCTACGGTACCCGCGCCATCTGTTCCGGAAATCATCTGAAAGTTCGATGTATCCAACACCGAATTCAAGGGTATGATGATACCATAGGAACAAGGGAGGGAAACGTATGCTAGACCATTCACCATATCGAGGCTACGGTGACCGAATTCGGATTTTACGAGAGCGTGCCGGGGTTACGATCGAACAGCTGGCAGAACGACTCGGTGTCGCACCGTACTTCATTCGCCGAACGGAACTTAGCGAAGTCTATCCAACAAAAGCGTACATCGAGGCACTGGCTGACGCTTTGAACATCGATGCGAGTTACTTGGCCCGTCATATCTGGACAGGAGAATCCTTGAAGTTCATCATGCAACAGAAGACGCCACTTGAAGAGATGAAGCTTGCTTATGAGCAGACGCTCGGACAAGACGGGACATGGGTCGAAGAGCAGCTTGAAGAGCGAATGCGCCTGTTTGACCTGATGTACGACGAAGATGTCAAACGGATCGAACAGACGATGAGCGCAACCGAGCAACGCATCTTTCATGAACTGGTTGATGCTGTGATGGAAGCAGGAGAGTTACGACGCGATCAAGCAGAAGAGACGTTTGAACTATTTGAGGATAAACTTCCAGCCATGATGCAACTCGACGAGTATCTCGACCGAATGACAGATGGTGTATCGTTAGCTCGTTCGACATATTACGCGGATTATAGTGACTGGAAAAGCCGTTCACGTTATCATCGAAAATAAAAAAGTCGCTGTCTTCTGATTGACGTTCAGAAGACAGCGACTTTTTTTAACGTGTATTGTTTTGTGACATCTGACGTAAACGTGGATTCTTAATACGTGTCCGACCGATGATGAATCCAATGATTGCATTCGCGATGACGAGTACCCAACCGACATAGCCGAAATTGAGGGTTAAGCTACCGAGCATCGCTTGCCATTTGAAAATCATCATCAAATCACCACGCAAGACGAAGCGTGCGATACAGACAAGTAAAACCGTCAATCCAGCGATGAAGACACCAACCCAGCTTCCGTATAAGCGAGAAGACTGACGGCGAACCGCAACGAAGGACCAGCAAAATAGACTGGCGACGAACGTCATCCCACCGTAAGCAAGGACGAGTTCCCATGTCGCACTCGCCTGCGGAAATTTCGTGAACATGACAAGTGACGAGACCATGGCAGCAGCTGTGAAAAGAATCGCTGCCCAAAAACGAGACCGCATAACGTAGTTCCTCCTAAAGGCTTTTTCTCACCTAACGATAGCGGAAACGATTCGTCTTGTAAACTGTTACCGGCGACCGCTTAAGATCCGGCGCAACTGTTTGAGTGGATTCGATCCATAGAACAGAACACCACCCCGGTAGAATTTCGTTCCGACGAATAAGGCAAGCGAGATGCTGATCAGCATCAAGATGAGCGAAATCGACACTTGCCATAGCGGTACATCGGTCAACATGACGCGCAGGAACATGACCATCGGTGTAAAGAACGGCACGAACGACAGGACGACGACAGCTTGGTTCGTCGGTGCATTCAGACTAAACATCGAAATCATGAAAGCTGCGACGATCAGCAAGATGACTGGTAACGTCACTTGCTGCGCATCCTCGACTCGACTGACGAGCGAACCGAGTGCCGCAAGGAGCGTCGCATACAGGAAGTATCCGAGCAGGAAGAAGACGAACAGATAAATGATCGTTCGAGCACTCAAGGAATCGAGTGATAACTGATCGAATAAACTGCTGTTTTGAGCACTGTAGTAGCCGACACCGACGAGAATCGATAATTGTACGAGACTGACCGTAGCGATCGAGAGGATTTTCGCCAGCATATGTTGAATCGGACTCGCTGCTGAAATCAGCAATTCCATGACACGGGATGACTTTTCGTTCGCGATTTCTGTGACGATCATCCCACCGTAAATCGCAATCGTGAAGTACATCAAGAATAGCAACACATAGACGAGCGCCGAGGCAGCAAAGAGTTCATCTTCACTTTTCCCACCCGTCGACGTCAACTCCTGTTTGACAGGAACAGGTTCAGCGAGTGAGGCGAGGACGTTCGGATCGATTTCAGCATCCGTGATGACGGCTTGGTCACGGACTTGTTTGACGACCGTTGCGACCTGTGTCTGTAATTCAGACTCAGGACTAGCACTGACGAGTGTCACGTCATACGAATCCTGAACGATTGCCACGGCATCGAATGTACCGCGGTCGACGGCCTTTCGTGCTTGTGCGACCGTATATTCCTTCGTCGTGATGTCTGAAGTGACACCAGCTTTCTTCAAGGCCGGACGAAGATCGGTCGATAGTTCGCTGACGAGAGCAACTTTCGGATCGTCACCAGAAAACCAGTCGAGAATCCGTTCGATATTGCCAAAACCGACGAGGAACAGGACCATCAGGACCGTCGAGATCAAAAAACTTTTAGCACGCAATTTTTGCAATAGATTGAAGCGATATAAAGTCAGGAATTTACGGTTCATAACGTTTGCCGACCTCCTCGATGAAGATATCCTGCAGGGATAACTGATCCCAGACGAAACGATCGACATGGTGTCCTTGACTGACGATATGTTGGAGAAGTTGATCAGCCGTTTCTTTTGAAGAGACTTGGACGATATGACCATTGTTGTCTGACTCGACTTGTAGGACACCCGGTAAGCTATCCCATAGGAGTGGTGGGGCATCTGTCGTCAAAAGGACACGTGTTTTTCCGTATCCCGCCTTGATGTCAGGAAGATAGCCAGCAACGACGGGTTTTCCGTGATCGAGGATTGCGACGTGTTCGCAGAGTTCTTCGACGTGATCCATCCGGTGACTCGAGAAGACGATCGTCGTTCCGTCGACGGTTAACTTTTTGACGGCACGTTTTAATTGTTCCGCATTGACCGGGTCGAGTCCGCTGAATGGTTCATCTAAAATCAGCAGTTCAGGTTTATGTAGGACAGCAGAGATCAACTGAATCTTTTGTTGATTTCCTTTTGAGAGTTGTTCGACGCGCATTTTTTCATACTGCGGAATTTGGAAATACTCGAGCCATTCCGTCAACGCTCGTTTCGCATCCTTCCGTTTCATATCGCGGAGTTCTGCGAGGAACAAAAGTTGTTCATCGACGCGGACTTTTGGATACAGCCCTCGTTCTTCCGGAAGGTATCCGATTTTTGAAGTCGGGATGCGCTCTCCGTTCCAGGTGATCGATCCTTCAGTTGGTTGCAGTAGACCGAGCAGCATCCGGAAGGTCGTCGTCTTCCCGGCACCGTTCGCACCAAGCAAACCAAAGATTTGCCCGCGTGGCACCTCAATCGTCAGAGCATCTACGGCTGTAAAATCGCCGAAACGCTTCGTGATGTGTTTGATTTCTAACATATGAACCTCCTTTAAAGACGTCTGTTGCACGACAAGTGTATCATTGTTACCTAGTGTCCTACGGTTTAAATTGGATAAAGGTTCCAGAAAAACGAGGAAAGGCTTATTAGTTTACTTTTTGTTCTTTAGTTACTATTATTGTGTTAATAGATACGACTGAAGGAGGAACGCATCATATGAAAACGCAAGGCATCCATCATATCTCAGCAATGGTCGGCGATCCACAAGAAAATCTCGATTTTTACGGAACCATTCTCGGACTACGATTCGTCAAAAAAACGGTCAACTTCGATGATCCAGGAACATACCACTTCTATTTTGGAAATGAATCCGGAGCACCGGGAACGATCATCACGTTCTTTCCGTTTAAAGGCATGGCAAAAGGGAAAGTCGGTGCCGGACAAGTCGGAACGACAGCTTACGCGATTCCGGTCGGTGCAGCAGATTTTTGGAAAGCGCGACTGACGGAAAAAAACGTCTCGTTTGAAGAGACGGTTCGTTTCGGAGAGCAGCAGATCGCCTTCGAAGATCCACATGGTCTTCAAATTGAACTCGTCGAACGCGAGGCGGGATCAGACAGTCGCTATGAAATCGATGGCATCACGCGTGAGGTTGCGATCAAAGGATTCGCCGGAGCGACGTTACTGTCGCGGGATCCATCAGACACAGCAAAATTACTGACAGACACATTCGGGCTGACACTCAGTAAACGGACGGAAACCGTTGACCGATATATCGCAGAAGGCGAGTTCGGGAATGTCGTTGACGTCGTTCATGGTCAAATGCCAGTCGGTCGTCCGGGAACGGGAACGGTTCACCATATCGCGTGGCGGGCAACGGATCAAAAGGAACAACTCGACTGGATGAACGCCATCAACGCGTTCGGTTTGCTGACGACTGAAGTGAAGGACCGCAATTACTTCACGTCGATCTATTTCCATGACCGCGGTCGGATCCTCCATGAAATTGCGACCGACAATCCAGGATTCGCAATCGATGAAGAGTTTGAGATGCTCGGAGAAGACTTGAAGTTGCCGGAACAATTCGAAGCACATCGCACGGCGATCACAAATCATGTAACACCTATTACTGTACCGAAGGGGAGACTCGTATGATTCATTTATACCAAGCACCAAAAACAGCAGACGCACCGATCTTTTTATTCTTACATGGCACAGGTGGAACGGAACAAGATCTCGTCGGGCTCGTCTCGTTGCTCGATTCGGAAGCAGGCTACTTGTCCGTCCGCGGAGAAGTCTCGGAAAACGGGATGCCACGATTCTTCAAACGACTCGCGGAAGGCATCTTCGATGAAGAAGACCTCGCTTTACGGACAGCACGTTTAATTCAGTTTTTACGTGATCAAGCAGCAGAGCGTAGTTTTGATCTCGATCGTCTGATTCCAGTCGGATACTCGAACGGGGCGAACATCGCGGCGAACATGTTGTTCGAAGAAGCTTTGTTCAAACAAGCGATTCTGTTGCATCCGATGGTACCACGTCGTGGTGTGACGTTACCTGACCTATCGGACGTGCGCGTCTTCATCGGTGCAGGTAGTAATGATCCGATCTGTCCGGCTCAGGAAACGGAAGAGTTATCAGCACTCTTGAAACAAGCTGGTGCATCAGTCGACGTCACGTGGTCGAATTATGGTCACCAACTTGTCATGCCAACGATTGAAGCAGCAACGGATTGGCTGAAACAGTAAAAAAGGGCTGTCCCATCTTCCTCTTTCATAGAAGATGATGGGGCAGTCCTCTTTTCGTTTCAAGCAGGATGATCACTTTTTGGTCGAGAATAGACGATGAGCACACCACGTTCGACGAGCTGGAGGGCGAGCGTCTGTTTCACTTCTTCCGATGCTTTCGTCTTGGCAAGTTGTCGGTAGAGCAAGCGAAGTTCACGGCGCATCGTCTTACGGATCAGCCACATGCTATCAATCGTCGTACACCAACTGGTCACGGTCTCGTGTCCGATGTAATACTGGGTCTGACGTTCGAGATAACGAATCCACCACTCGTCACGCGCCATTTTTAGTACGACACCTGTGAAGCCAAGTACAAGGATGGCGAGGGGAATGCTTTCATATAAAGGAAGACGACTAAGAACGGTACCAACATTCGTGACGAGGGCAAGCATCCCCCATCCTATGCATCCGATGACAAGCCAATATCCAAAGTTGAGAGTACTTCGATGTCGTAACGTCACTTTCGGCGTAAGCAATGAAGTGGCCATCAGAAACACCTCCTTGTTAAATAATCGAATTTTCTGACAATTTGTAGTTGTCCTTCTACTATAGTTACTTTTTCCCGAATCGTCTAGTCATTAGACATGGAAAATGTGTTTCTTTCTTGACGAAATTCGTGTACGCTAAATGTAGAAGTGAGCGGTTACATAAAGGGGGATATAAAGAAATGATGGATCAAGTGATTTGGATTGCTGTCGGTATCGTTGCCGTTGCGGTTTTCTCAGCATCGAGTGTCGCAGCGTACATGGGTGTCAAGAACCAAGAAGATTAAGAATCGAAAAACGGCTCATCCTGATCATCGGGATGAGCCGTTTTTTTGATGTGCCATCGATTATTTGTTTGCTGTTATATCTGCTTGCAATGCATAAGGTTTCAGGGCATCGCTCCAGCGTAAATAACCGCCACCGACGAGATGTAATCCATCATACGTCAAGCGATTCTGAAGATATCCTTGTTTATTCGTCAAGACAGGTCGTAAGTCGACGAATGGAACCTTAAGCGATTGAGCGAGATTTTGTAAATTCCGGTTCAACGCTTCGACATCACGGTTGATTCGGACGGAGTCTGAATACTTCGGTGCCACAGGAACGGTTGACTGAACGACGACGTCAATGTTATTTTTTCGAAGTGTCGTCACGATCGTCGTCATGTTCTCGGTAATTTGTGGAATCGGCGTATAGTGACGGATATCATTAATACCACCCATCAGGAAGACGCGTTTTGGTTTCATCTCGAGAATCAGGTCGAGACGAGTCAAAAAGCCTTCTGTCGTATCGCCAGGAATCCCGAAATTAATAATTGTCGGATCATCCATCAAGATGCGCCAATCGGCAAAATTCGTCATCGAGTCACCTAACATGACAGCGTTCGCTGATTTTGGGTATTGATAAGTATGGAATAGACTATTCAAACGGACATAGTTCGGATTCTTATCGTATTGGAATGTCGTGACTGGAGTCGTACTCGTTGCAGGTAAGACGCTTTCGAACAGTTCGAGCGGTTTACGTCCCAGTAACAATGCAAGGAGAACGACGTTCAAGACGATGGATAGAATCAGGAGTGTCTTTTTCATAAACATTCGTTCCTTTCGAGGGAGTATAAGGGGTAGTGTAACATGAATCGGAATCCGTGGTTTGATAATATTAAAGGTTTTCTTGTCATTTTCGTCGTCATCGGTCACATGCTGACAGATTTACGGTTTGATTATGATGGAAAATTACTCGAAACGGTCTATCTATTGATTTATTCGTTTCATATGCCATTATTCATTATTTTAAGCGGTTATTTCTTCCGCGAAAACAAGTATTTACGTGTCATCCAGCTTTTCGCGGTGTATTGTGTCTGGCAGATCTTGATCGGATCTTGGGCGACACTCGGGGAAGGAAACCCGATTTTCTCAGGAGAAAACATTGGAACGCATCTATTACGGCCATACTGGGCACTTTGGTATTTATTCGTCATGGTCGTCTGGTATATCGTGACGCCTTATGTCGTCCATTTACGCGGCTACGTCTGGTTCGGTCTCGCGTTCGCTCTATTATATGGTTTTGAGCTTGAGAATACAGGCTTCTTAGCACTTCGTAAGTTGATCATGTTCTATCCGTACTTCTTACTCGGAAACTATTTATCAGAACACGAATTCATCCGGATCTTTGAAATGCCGAAAAACTTTAAACGACGGATGAACGTCCGCTTAATCGGTGGGATCACATTTGTGGCCGTCATGGGCTTTTTGTTATTTGAAGCGTGGCGTGACACACCACAAGAGATCGTTGATTTCGCGAATGCCTTCAAGCATCGTTTCCCTTATGTTGATCAATACGATAGCGATGCCTGGTTAGGTGTCATCAAACATAGTGTCATTTATTTCTTGTCAATTGCGGCTTCCCTTGGTTTCATGATGTTGATTCCGATGCGTCGCCTTCCGCTCATCACACGGGCGGGGGAACTCAGCCTCTATGTCTATTTGCTTCACGTCTTTTTCGTCATGGCGTGGCGCCAGTATGTGACGGAAGCATTCGTACCGCAACCGTGGCTAGCGTTACTGATCATGATTGGCGTTGCCTTGCTGATCGTCGGTATCATCATACACCCGCTCGTCGTTCGTGTCCTCCGTCCTTTGATTGAGATTGATATTCGTCCAATCGTCGAGAAACGGGAAGACCTTTCAAAATAAGACGGAATGCTTTACACTTTAAGATAGATGGATTACAAGACGAAGGGCGTGGAAGGAATGTCATATAATTTAAATAACGCAGACGGTGTCGTGAACGTCTCGCAACAAGTCATCGAGGTCATCGCAGGCGTAGCCGTTCAAGAAACGGAAGGGATCGCCTTCACAGCAGATGATTCAAAACTGCAAGAGAAACAGATGGTTAAACTCGTGAAGGTCGAGGATGTCGGCGGCGAGATTACGATCAGTTTGTCTGTTCATATCAAGTACGGAATGTCGATCATCAAGACGGCGGGGAAAGTGCAGGAACGGATTGCGCAAGACATGGAGAACATGCTCGCGTTCCAACCGAAAGCAATCAACGTCCGAGTGATTGGTCTCTTAAAAGGATAACAGGACGAAAAACACTTTGCTGAAATCGCAAGGTGTTTTTCTTTTTAAGTAAAACATTTGATAACGCTTGCAAAGAGATGAGAGAATTAGTAAAATTGTTTGTGAGGCAAGTGCAATCGTTTGCACAACGTGTCATTCGATTTCTTGCCTTTCATGGACGATGTATGAAAGGATGGATGTCGGATGGCACCAACGATCGAAGCGGTCATTTTTGATTTAGACGGCGTAATCACGGATACAGCAGAGTATCACTACTTAGCGTGGAAACAATTAGGAGAGGATTTGGATATCCCGTTCGACCGGGAATTCAATGAGACATTAAAAGGTGTCAGCCGGATGGATTCACTCGAGCGTATCCTTGCGCTTGGTGGAAAACAGGATGCTTTTTCGGAAGACGAGAAGCTAGCACTCGCTGCGAAGAAGAACGAACACTATGTCACATTGATCCAGCACATCTCTGAACAGGATCTTCTTCCTGGAATCACTGCATTCCTTGATGAAATCCGAAACGCTGGGCTGAAAATCGGGATGGCGTCCGCTTCTAAAAATGCGCTGATGGTCGTCGAGGCATTAAAGGTTCGACATTACTTCGATGACATCGTAGATGCTGCAACTGTTGCACAATCGAAACCACACCCTGAAGTGTTTCTCCGTGCTGCGGAAGCGCTCGACGTCGAACCAAGCCGTTGCATCGGTGTAGAAGATGCGACAGCGGGCATCACTGCCATCCACGCTGCCGGTATGTATGCCGTCGGCGTAGGACCGGAGTCGGCGCTCCATGAGGCAGACTATCGTGTCGATTCGACAGATTTGCTTTCCCTTGAGCAAATCCTCGCTAGTCGCTAACTGAGATTCATTCATTCCCTGATGATTGAATCGCAATCAACCTCTCTTTTCTTTTATGTGTCAGAAAAAGAAGTGATTTCCCTGAATCTCTTCTTTTTCAAAAAAATAACGCTCAGCCGTATGATTCGGCTG
>NZ_WBYY01000042.1:0-21404 GCF_048985645.1 Exiguobacterium sp. A1_3_1
AGATGTGTATAAGAGACAGGTATATGGAGGGTCATGCGTTGGAACGATGGGTGCAGTCGCAGATGCTACGCTCGCTGCTAAAGGTCAAGCAATCGGTGTTCTTCCCCACTTTCTTCAGGAAAAAGAACTTGCGCATCCTGGACTAACCGAACTGCATCTCGTCCACTCGATGCATGAGCGAAAAGCCAAAATGTCAGAGCTCTCTGATGGATTCATCATTCTCCCGGGTGGTCCAGGAACGATGGAAGAATTTTTTGAAGTCTTCACTTGGGCACAGCTTGGACTTCATGAAAAGCCATGTGGTGTACTGAACATTGATGGCTACTATGATCCCTTGATTTCCCTATTCGATACGATGGAACGTCAAGGATTCTTGATTCCCGAACACCGTGCAATGTTGATCGTCGAGTCAGATGCTGAACGTCTTTTAGAACGTTTTGCAACGTATGAAGCACCGCGCGTCAAAACCTATATGGATCGTTCACAAACCTGATGAAAACGGAGTCTTGAACTCCGTTTTTTTTGATTACATTTCTTGATTTGCGATGATTCCTTCTTTTTCCACTCTCCTTTAGCATTCTTCACTCCTTTTACTAATTCCTACTTACATGATATAAAAAGCCAGATACCGATTGGTACCTGGCGCAGAGAATCAAAAGAAATTTAAGATAGCGTCGCTTAAATTCGCCAAAGATGGCGTCTCATCAACGACCATTAAGCTTCCTGCTGCAAGTACAAGAATACCTAGCGCAGATAAGATCAATGCCGGATGTTTGATGTTTTCCTCTGAATCCGTATTTTGTTTCCCGGAACGAGCATTAGCAGCTTGTGCTTTTAAACGGTCACGCCGAAATTGATGTTGCTCCTCTTTCGACCATTTTTTATACTCCGCAAGAAACTTTTTGTACTCCGGTAAGACATCTTTCGTTGTTCCGTCGAGTCGTACTTGACCGTATTCGAGCCAAATGACACGCTCACAAAAACTCTTGATTTGTGACAATGAGTGGCTGACGAAGATGATCGTCTTTCCTTCATCCTTGAACTCGTTCATCTTATCGATACAACGATTATAGAAGGTTTGGTCACCAACGGATAAGGCTTCGTCAACGATCAGAATGTCGGCGTCGACGTTGACCGCGATCGCGAAGCCGAGGCGCGACTTCATCCCACTCGAGTACTTCTTGATCGGCTGATCGATGAAATCACCGATATCAGCGAAATCGATGATGCCTGGCATCCGACGCTCGATTTCCGCATCATCCATCCCAAGCATGAGACACTTCAAACGAATGTTCTCTCGCCCTGTCAGGACATTCTTTAATCCTTGTGAGACGGCGATGATCGCGACTTCACCATTAATGGCGACGTCTCCTTCGTTTGCATAGATGATGCCTGAAATCAAGTTCGAAAGTGTAGATTTACCGGAACCGTTGATTCCGACGAGTCCAACGACTTCACCCGAGCCGATTTCAAGCGAGATATCTCGCAGTGCAGTGAATGTTTTAACGCTCTTGCTTTGATTCTTGAACAAGAGCTTGAATTTTTCTTTTGTAGTCGTAACCATGTCGAAGCGTTTCGTTACATGGTCGAGTTTAATCATAGACATGGCGATTTCCTTCCCTTAGACGAGCTCAGTGAATGATTTACGGAACTTGATATGCAAGAATGTTCCGGCTGTGAACAAGAGGAGCGTCACACTCCAGAAGTACAGTCCAGTTGGCCATTCCTGCCAGACCCAATGTCCTCCGAGCAGACTCGCCCGGTATCCCTCGACGAGATAGTAGACCGGATTCAGGCGAAGGACACCGTGCAGGGCGTCCGGGAACCGCTCAATATTCCAAAGAATCGGTGTCATATAAAAAAGCATCCGCATCATCGATTGCAAGAAGAGCTGAATATCTTTGACGAGCGTAATGAGCGTTGAAAAACAAAGTGAAAATGCGTAGACGAAAATGTATGTCGCAATCATGTAATAAGGCAACTGAAGTAGTTTCCATGTAATCGGAATCCCATTTGCGAGGATGACGATGAATACGATCACAAGCATTGCGAAGTGTTGATACATCCGTGACAAAATAACGTATGACGGAATGGCACTCATCGGGAAACGCATCTTCGTCACCATCGCAAGTCGACTATTGATCGAGTTCGATCCACGTAATAAAGCATCGTTGATAAAGAACCAAACGACGATCCCACAGAGAAGCCATACGATGAATGGAATGTTTCCATCGACATTTTCATTTCCCCGAAGACCGACACCAAAGACGAACCAGTAGATGAAAATTTGGAGACCCGGATTGAGGAGTTCCCATAAGAGGCCAAGGCGTTGTTCTGCGTGTGCGGACTTAATTTCATATCGCGCGAGCCGGCGAATCAAAGGAAAGTTTTCAACCTGTTCCCGGATGATACTTTTCATTTCTTTCAACATAAGTGTAAGTTCCTTCCGATTTCATGGTGCATGTATTTGTAATTCAATGAATTCTGGATCAAATTCAAACAAAAAACGGGTTCTGTCCGCGATTCCTCAAACGAACATTCCTCCGATCGACATGATATATCATGTCTAATTATCCATCCCTCCTCGTTTATCTTTCAATTGTGTATACACGAAGTACACTTAATCAATTCTAGCCATCCGTAAAAAGCGTGTCAACGTATAGCGTGAACCGACACCAAACTGTAGCTTTCCCGTTGAAACAAAAAAATCGACAAGGACTCCTTGCCGATCCATTCACAGGATTAGGTATGTGTAAAGTTAGGAAATTCAATTGTCGTCGGTGGAGAGGCGAGCCCCCATATAATCAAGATTCCCATTATACAAAGTATACCTACGAGTAGACTCCTACGTATCTTTTCATCCATTCGTACTCCCGCCTCCCCATCGCATATTTTTCATATAGTAAATTATACATTTTTTTGAAAATGTTTACTACGCGATTCTCTCAAAATGAGGACAATTTCCTACAATCTATTATAATCTACGTTTCTTTTGAAGGAGGAACAAGATATAATGTAAGCGCAATCATTTATCTTTTCTTCTTTCAGGTAGAAGAAAACAAACGACTTGCAAGAGTTGTATTGTCGTCGGACCTAAGAATTTACGCATTTTACAAAAGGTTCATGACACGATTGTCCGTTAAGCATTTATAGTAGAAGAAGAGGTTACCGATCGCTGGTTGACCTCATATCATCTCGAGGGAGGATTTTTATTTATGTACAAATCAAAACCGCTTTACGCGGCAGCAGTAGCTGTCGCATTGACGACATCGGCAATCGTGCCGGCTGCACAAACGACCGTATCTGCTGCAACACATGTCAAAGTCAAGACGGTCAAATTGAAGTCTCTCACTTTCACGAAGGGTGAGCCTGTTAAACTTCCGGCTACATACAAGGGAGAAAAAATCTCATGGGGTGCATACAATAAGCACATCTTCAATCGCTACCAAACGGTTCATGGCACATATGGTAAGAAAAAGCTCCCAATCGAAGTAAAGATTCACGTCGAGAATTATGTGATCAAAATCATTGAGTCCGTTAAGGAACAAGTGATTTCAGTCGATCAAAAACCAGTCCTTCCTAAAAAACTAGCTGTTCTTTACGCTAACGGCAAAGTCTACGATAAAGAAATCAAATGGAGCAAAGTTGATACGAGTGAGTCAGGTACTTACTATGCGACAGGTAGCTTGACGCATAAAGGCAAAACGGTCACGACAAAAGCAAAAATCATCGTCCGTGACATCAATACAGATGATTTCAGCCTTGCCTTGCTCCATACGAACGATACACATGCTTCGCTCGATAACGCTCCAAAACGCGCGACTGCTATTAAAGAGCGCCGTGCCGCTTACCGCGCCGAAGGTACACCGTCGCTTCTCCTTGATGCTGGTGACGTCTTCTCAGGATCACTTTACTTCAATGAGTTCAAAGGACAAGCCGATCTTAAACTCATGAACTACATGAAATATGACATGATGACGTTCGGTAACCATGAGTTTGATCTTGGTGCTAAAGATCAAGGTGCTGCTTTGCAAGCCTTCGTTGCTGGCGCTGACTTCCCATTCATTACAGCAAACGTTGATTTCAGTAAAAATCCGCTCTTCAACGGGATGCAAAAGAAAACAATCACGTCTGGTCCGGAAGATGGACGGATCTACCAAGGTGTCATCAAAAAAATCAACGGTGAAGAAGTTGGTTTCTTCGGCTTAACGACAGAAGAGACAGTTGATATTTCAAGTCCAGGAACGGTTGCGTTCTCGAACTACATCAAGAGTGCTCAAGCGACCGTTGATAAATTCAAAGCTCGTGGTATCAATAAAATCGTTGCATTGACACATATCGGTTACGATGATAATCCTGCAGTCGATAATGATCAATTACTCGCTCAAAATGTTGACGGAATTGACGTCATCGTCGGTGGTCATACACATTCTAAGCTCCTTCAATCGACTTATGTACCTGTTGATCCAGAAGTCAATCCAAAGAAAACAGAACCAACGATCATCGTTCAAGCGTATCAATATAGCGAGTTCCTTGGAGATGTCAATATGACATTTGACTACAAAGGGAAACTTAAATCATACAAAGGTTCACTTATTGACGTGAAAGCACAAGCTCCGGATGCTGGTGCTGCTGAAATCTTGAAACCTTACGCCGACAAAATTTCTGCTATCAAAAATCAAGAAATTGGTGTAGAAGTATTGACAGCACTCCCTAACTTACGGACAAATCCAGATAATACAATTAGTGTACGTAACTCCGAAACAGCTCTTGGTAACTTGATTACAGATGGTATGCTTGCAAAAGCAAAAACATTAAATCCTGATACCGTCATCGCTGTTCAAAACAGTGGTGGTATCCGTGCTGCAATTGATGCAGGTCCATTGACGACTGGCGAAATCTTAACGACATTACCGTTCGGAAATACGCTTGCAACTGTTAAATTATCAGGAGCAGAATTAAAACAATTGTTCGAAAGCAGTGTCGGATTGTTCCCGCTTGAAAACGGTGGTTTCTTACAAGTTTCTGGTATGAAGCTCGAATACGATGGCTCAAAAGCAAAAGGTGAGCGTGTCACGAAGATGACAATCACGAAAGATGGCGGAGTGGAAGAAGTCGTTGATCCAGCGAAAATGTACGTTGTTGCAACAAATGCTTTCTCTGCAACTGGAGCTGATGGCTTAACAGCATTCAAAACAGCTTATGATGATGGTCGTTTCACAGACCTCGGTCTCTCTGACTGGGAAACGTTCCGCGACTACGCGATTTCGAAGAAAACAATCGATTATAAAATTGAAGGACGTATCCTTAACGTGGATCCAGCTCTTCAAGGTAAATAAGTTCGTAAAAAGTGCTCCTTCCCGATTTCGGGAGGAGCACTTTTCTTATAACGTTTGAGACGTATGTTGCTTTAACAATCGAATGATGTCGTCTAATTCATATTGCTGTGCCAACATCAAAGGCGTCAAACCATCCTTATTCTTAATCGAGACGTCTGCCCCTTGTTCTAGCAATACTTTCACGGTTTGAACGCCTTCCCCTTCCACCGCATGATGTAAAGGTGTGTACTTTTGATCATCAAGCTGATTGATGTTTTCACCGTTCTTTAAATACAGTTCTACTAATTCATTATTGTTACTATATACTGCCGTGATGAACGGACGTTCTCCGAAGTCATTGATTGCGTCCACATCACTTCCTTGCTTGATTAACGCGTCAAAGATTTCCTTCAGTCCTTCACTTGACTTGCGATACCCTAAATAGTGAAGTGCTGTATCACCATCTGCATCCACGGCTTTCATATCTCCGTCCGGTAACTCCTTCTGAACTTCTTCCAACGTACCTTTTTGAATGGCAGCCATCAACTTCGTTTCCTGCAATCCATTCGCCTTTGATTCATCCGATGAGGTGACGACAGCTTTTGCGGTTTCATTTGAAAACGAAACGGTCTGGACACTCCAGCCAATCAAAACGAATGCTACTATACTCGATGCTACCAACAAGAATCGAACAGCATGCTGCCCAGTAGGAGTCTCGCGTGACATCCAGCCTAATTCAATCAATCGTCTGTCTGTCGTCGGTGTCGCGTAGACCATTTCGCTAACGACTTCAGCTAGCGTAATCTGCCTCTTTTCAGCTAAATAAGCTGTTACATCGATTTCATTGATCAATTGGTGCCGCCCGTTTTCTTTTAGAATACTCTGCATGACACTATCTGGATCGTCTACAAGATGCATGGCTTGACGATCCCGGTATAAGGATATCGTTCGCAAATAAGCCGGTCTTAAAAATGGAATCCAACTGCCTAATAGTAATGCGAAACGTTTTTCCTCGTCATTATGCTTCAGACGAAGCAACTCTCGAACTCGTTCGAACTCATTTCGCTCCCGCATGGCTTTCTCTGGTAAAAAAAACACGTTCGTTCGGAACAGACTCACGCCTCTAATCGGCGATACGTCGTCTCCGACGATATAGATGCGTGGTGTCTTTAAATTCAAACGTTCCGATAACGACGTGATATCATGATATAGTTCCGGAAAACGATATTCGGTTACCTCAATGCCTTCTTGTTGCAATCGGATCACCGAGGAAAAGAGTCGTAATATTTTCCAGGCGAGCCAGACAATCGTTAGCCCCAATAAGACAAGGCCCAAAGCGCCCAGTTCAAAAGACAGGTAGACCAGTGCCCCTACTGTCGCAATCGCATTTAAAAACAAAAGCCAGAAGTATATTTTTCCTTTCATGCCAGTCCTTCTTTCTATGTGTCTCTTCTCTTTATTCTTTAGTTTAGAGTAACATTTTCAATTTTGTCGTGCCTATATTTTTCCATTCCTTACTCTTTATCGGTCAACTTCTTGTGATTTCAAAGCAAAAAGCACCTTATCTCAAAAAAGATAAAGTGCTACAGACTTAAAGTGATGACGGTTTCGGTTCACGCAGGAGATGCTTGATGTCCTGGAACGTAACGAACGTCTTATTTTTTGCATCGTATAGTTTATAGCGTAAAGATTTTAAGCTAGAGAACAAGCCGATCGTCGTCGCCTTTTGAAGGGGTGGCGTCGAGACGTGTGCTTTCTCTAGATGATAGTTCGGTACACGTGGACTCAGGTGATGGACATGATGGAAACCGATGTTTCCTGTCACCCACTGTAATACTTTAGGGAGTTCGTAATACGAACTGCCTTCAATCGCAGCCTTGACGTAATCCCATTCGCTTTCATCTTCAAAATAAGAATCTTCGAATGTATGTTGGACATAAAACAACCAGATACCAAGTACGCCTGCTGTGAACATCGTTGTCCCTTGGATGATCAAGAATGCTTGCCAGCCAATCCAGTAAATTAAGAGACCGTATAAAACGACGAGTGATCCGTTAATCAGATATGTGTTAAGACGCTCTTTCTTCCGTGCGTCTTTCCGGTTGAAACGACTTGTCACCAAAATCAAGAGCAACGGACCTAGCCCGAACATGACGAGCGGGTTCCGATAGAGTCGATATTTCAATCGCGTCCATTTCGATGACGCAATGTATTCTTCGATTGTCATTACCCAAATATCACCGACGCCCCGCTTGTCCAAGTTACCGCTTGAAGCGTGATGAATCGCATGTTCTCGTTTCCACTTTTCGTATGGAAATAGCGTTAGCACACCTGTAATGGTTCCTACGATTGCATTCGCTTTTTTGTTTTTGAAAAACGAACCATGTGTACAATCGTGGAAGATGATGAACATCCGCACGACGAATCCCGCAGCGATCATCGCAAGCGGTACTGCGAGCCAGGCTGACACGTGAAGTGCTTGATACGCCAAAAACCAAATGACGAGAAACGGCAGGATCGTATTGATCATCTGGCGGATGCTGGCCTTGATGTCTGCCTTCTCAAAAGGCGAGACATGTTTGCGCAGCTGTGCGATTTTTTCTTTACTCATGTATTACTTCCTCCTCGGGTTGTTCCAGCGTTCACGACGCTAATGATGATGATGCCTAAAAAATGAAAGAATTGAGCGGCGTACGTGACGATGTCCTCGGAGATTCGAACGTAATCATGCCCATATTGATTAATCGCTTGAATATTTTTAGTACCAAGTAATGATATCATATCATATATTTTTCAGGATTTTGATTTATTAGAAAAGTTTTTTAAAAAATAAGGCTGACAAAAAAGAATGACGCGTCTTTTCACGCCCTTTCCTCAGGCGAGACTCAAGTCAGTTTTCCTGCCTTATTCAGGCATGAAATTGGGGCTTGTTTGTCCCTGAGAGCGCAAACATACGCATTTTCCTGTAGGAGTGGCGTATGACGCGTCACTCTTTTTGTTATGAGGTAAAGGTGACAGCTCATCACTCTGCCACCCTGACTTTTGTAGAGAATGACTGTTGAGTCAGCCTCACTGTCATGTATTAGACAATTGGCGGTGACACCAAGATTTGTTCAGCGTTCCATTTTAATCGATCGACGACATTCGCTCCAGACCACTGTTCAATCTGTTGATACGCCGGCATAAGATGAAGATGGTCTGTTGCTTTTTTAGCGTTGGATGCGATGAAGTGTACCCATCCTTTTTGAATGGCACGCTGACAAAATAGCTTCTTTTCTTCTCCGTGATGACCGAGAATACTGTGTGTCGCCAGTTGACAACGCACGCCCTTTTCAATTAGCTGGACCAGACGTTCAGGATGCTCGAGAAGTTCTGCGTTATCTTCCGGTTGCGCAAGGATTGGCAAATACCCGTCTTCGATTAATCCGGTCATGACTTCTTCCGTATAGACCGGTAGCGGATCGTCGGGGCAATCGATTAACAGATAGGCGGTATCTGCTAACGTCAAGACGTGCCCTTGGTTGACCGCATCACGCAATCCGAGTGTCAAACGCGTCTGTTGTCCCGGATAGACGAGGACAGGAATCTGTCGCTGGGCCAGTAAAACATTCAGCTCTGCTACGATCAATTGGACTTCTTCTGCTGTCGCATGCGTCGCATATGGTGTTGCGATGATTCGGCGCACCTCTTCCGCAGCAGCACGCCGTGCCATGCGGATCGTTTCTTCGACATGAGTCGCTCCCTTATCGATCAACGGCAAAAGATGATTATGAATATCGATCATCATCGTTCCCCCTTTTCTCATTCGTCGTCCCATAAAAAATGATATCATAAAAGGAAACGGAAAATTCATACATATCCTGACGTTAGAAGGAAGGAGGATGCCTTATGCATCGCGCCTTATCCGCTTTACAATTCTATACCTCTCACACGGAAGTTGATATCAAGCGTCTCCATGAACGAATCCTGCTGTCCTTGTCTTCCTCTTCTTCGCTTCAGGCGACCTGCCTTCATCTGACAGGGATAGCACCCTCGCGACCGTTTCAGCAAGATACGGTTCGTCCAGAAGAGTGGCAACGATTTTTGGACGGTCATCCACACGAGAGCATCGCCGACTTTTATGGTTTCCTCACATCTGTTCCTTTACTAGATGAAGGAGACGAGATGCCGCTCGAACAGACGACGCCCACTGCAGTACCGAAAAAGCGAGTCTTGTCCTGGCGACTCGTCCTCCTCGCGCTCGCTTGCTTCTGTATTGGTGCGCTTGCTACATGGGGATATCAGACATGGGCAAAGAAAGACGTAATCTATCATTTCGTCTCCACGAAATCGAGTCCGATTTATCGTCATCCTGATTCCTCGACCGTTCTTCAATCCGCCGACTTTGGTGATGCATTCCCTGTCCTCGATATCGTCAAGGATCGTGTGCGTATCCAGCTCCCTGACCGGACGCAGGCTTATATGAAAGCGAGCGACCTATCCGAAAAAACGATTGGTTCCATGATGACGGATCAGGCGTTGTTGAAATGGACGGACGCATATATGACGCTTCCGAAACAAACACGAGCGACCGATCTATTGGATGATCCCGCTACGACATGGGTCGGTCTCGGATCACCGAAACAGAAAATCAAAACGGCTGTAGATGAAACATGGACGTATGAGTCATTCACCGTACACCTCATCGATGATCGCGCATACGCCATCGATTGGAAGAGCCCGCGCCTTTCCCAAAAAGAGTTGGCGCGTCTTGGAACGTTCCAGCGAACGAATACAGCGGGACGACTGCGCATAAGCACCCATTATCAATTACAGATCATCGAGTCCGAGTCGCGTATTCAGCTGATTCGTCTAACAAAACGGATGTAAAGCAAAATCAAGAAAAAACCGCTCTCTTTATGCTATTATTAGATAAATAATGGAATTTAACGGAGGGTATCCTATGAACATTTTAGTAACGGGAGGCGCTGGCTATATTGGCAGCCACACCTGTCTCGAACTGCTGCGAGAGGGTCATGAAGTCATCGTCGTCGACAATTTAAGTAACAGTCATCGGAGTGCTCTTGAACGTGTCGAACACATCGCGGACCGGACGGTCACATTCTATGAGTCGGACGTGCGGGATGAATCGGCACTCGAACGAATCTTCCAAAACCATGCGATTGATGCTGTCATTCATTTTGCCGGTTTAAAAGCGGTTGGTGAATCTGTATCACGCCCGTTGTTCTACTATCAAAACAACCTGATCAGTTCGCTCGTCCTACTCGAAGTAATGGACCGGCATGATGTCAAAAAACTTGTCTTTAGTTCATCTGCGACCGTCTACGGTGTGCCGGAGACGACACCAATCACCGAATCTGCTCCGCGCTCCGCGACGAATCCTTATGGTGCGACGAAACTGATGATCGAGCAGATGCTTGAAGACATCGCGTTCGCTGATCCGACATGGGATATCACATTACTCCGCTACTTCAACCCGATTGGTGCCGATATGAGCGGTCTGATCGGTGAGGATCCAAACGGTATTCCGAACAACTTGATGCCATATGTGACACAAGTTGCTGCTGGAAAACTCGATACCCTTCAAATTTTCGGAAATGATTACGATACGGATGATGGTACGGGTGTCCGCGATTATATCCATGTCGTCGACTTAGCGAAAGGACATATCAAGGCACTCTACCATGATCATTCCGGGATCGAGGCATTCAATCTAGGAACGGGACAAGGGACAAGTGTGCTTGAACTCGTCGCGACGTTCGAAGATGCGACGTCTCTGCAAATCGATCGAAAGATCACGGCACGACGTCCGGGTGATGTCGGATCGTGTTATGCGGATGCTTCAAAAGCAGAACGCCTCCTCGGATGGAAGGCGGAGAAAGACTTGTATGATATGTGTAAGGATGCTTGGCGCTGGCAATCTAAGAATCCAGACGGGTATCAAAAATAATAGGTAGGATAAATCATTTTACCTGCAATTAAAAAGGGCGATCCACTTCCGATACGAATTCGGAAATGGATCGCCTTTTCAAATTAACCTACATACTATTGATCTCCTCAAAAGAACCTTTAACCGCTTCACATCCAGGAACGATTCAATCGTTCACTCCATCGTGTAAAACGCATCGAGCGTGGCGGTAACACCATCCGACAAAACGTATGGTAATCAATATCCGAGACATAATGGATGAGTCGCATGAGCGCAAACGCAAACGTCAAAGTTGATCCGATCGCGAAGCTGAGACCGTATCCGGAAAAACCGAACGGCGCGATCAACAAAGCTAAAATCCCATTAGATAAGAAGAACACGCATGAAATCCATGCCGCTCCTTTTTGATCTTCAAAATACAGTAACAAGAGGGTCAAGACGAGAACCATCGCATTCGAGAACGCACCGATCGTCGTCATTTGGAAAATGCTGATCGTTGCTTCAGGTAATGCGAGGTAACCGAGCAACGTCGAGGCGAACAATAAGGTGAACAGCGTAAACAATCCTTGATTTCGAAACAGTCGTTGTAATTCCTGTCGTAAGACGAGTAACATCGCGTCCCGCGCTTTTTCAACTTGATCCAGCGTTCCGCCCTCGTTCGCGTATCCATAGAAGATGCGATACCGTTCATAGAAACGCGTCTCGACGGAAACGACGAAGATCGTCATCGTCGGGATGACCGTCAAATAGGATAAGAAGATCGCCGTATCGTATAACGGATGATAACGGAATGTCCCGAGATGAACAGCACCGCCGTCAGAGAACCAGATGACCCAGTTCCCGACCCACACCCCGATATTGTAGAGAAAACTCGTCCAAAAGAGCGCCGGGTAACGATCAAAATAACTCAAGTAGGTAAACTGATTTTTCGTCCCGCGTTGCGGGAACGTCAACAACATCGAGGTGAATAGACCGAATAACGTGATGATCATGCCGAATGTGAAACCTGCCGTTAAGGCAAGACTTGGTGTCACGATACCCGTTACATACTCCATCAGATACCGATCAATCAGTAAGACCGATCCGACAGCTACGATACCGCCAATCAAAAAGCTGTATGCGACAGCCTGATAGAACTTCGCGGCACTTAAGAATAGGAAATGCACCCAGATCAAATTGATCGTCATGAACAATATGAAGATCAGCCCGTTCAACAAGAACGGAAGTTTTGAGAAGCTGAGGAAGATGAGAAAGGCGATACTGCCTAACGCCATCGTCATCTTCGTCATACCTAGAAATGCAGGAAACAGATCTTCATATCGTTTCTCGTAGAAACAGTCCGCCAAATAGCGCGTGACGACGAGTTGCTGAATACCGAGCAACACTTGTGAAAAAATGAAGCTGTATGAGACGACCAGATTGAAGGTCGTCCGTTCTTCAAAAGAAGCAATCGACAGGAACGTCGTCAGCCACTGGGTCACAGCGATCGTCAAGATGACGATGAGCCATGGACCGGACGTGACGAGTCCAGCGAAAGCATATGCCTTTAACCGAGATGAGAAATAGTCCTCTTGAAACAATTTTTGAAGCTTAAACCCGATGCCCGCCATACGTCACCCCCCTCTCTTGATACAATGTTTGATACTCCGAGATGAAGCGGTGCGTCTGGTAATACGCAAGCGCGCGTTCTTTCCCATTTCGTCCAAAGCGAATCGCTTCTTCCGGATGTGACTGGAACCAGGCACACCGTTCTGCGATCCGGCGAGGATTGACCGGTGGCACGACGAATCCAGCCGGCCCGTAAGGATCATCCTCACGTCCGTTGATCAGCTCGGAACATGCACCGACATCAGTGACGACCCACGGTATCCCTGCAGCCATGCCTTCTAGGACAGCCAGTGGTTGACCTTCGGAAATACTCGTCAACAAGCAGACATCAAATGATGGCAGATAGCTCCGGATATCGACCTTTCCGACGAGTTTCACACTCTCTGATAGTTCAAAGAGATCGATTTGTTCTTGGCATTCACGGGCGTATTCCGGATCCTCTTCAAGCGGACCCATGATCGTCATTTCAAATGGAACGTGCATTTCCTGTAAAACCTTCGCGGCATGGATCATCGTCTTGATGTCCTTGATTGGAACAATGCGGACGATTGCGCCGATCCGGAGTACATCTTGCTTTGGAGTATGTCCTAACGCAGCAAGTCCTGTCGCATCAATTCCATTCGGGATGACGCGAATTTTTTCGGCAGGTGCTCCAAGTTCACGCTGTAATTCACCGTTTCGGTCAAAGAGCGTGATGATATTGTCCGCCCCAGCGTAGGCTTCGCGTGATAAGTGATGGAAGAACTGCACCCAGTGCATGCGGTATTCTTGTGGAATCCACATCGCTTGGACGAGCTCCTCTTCTCGTTCACGGGAGTAGATCCCGTGTTCCGTTAGGACGAACGGAACGTGTTGGCGTTGTTTGATCGCCGCTGCGACGAGTCCCGCATATCCCGTCGACGCGGAATGGATCAAATCGACGGTCGGTAAGTCGGCTTGGAGCAGTTCCAGAACAGGCGCATACATGCTACGCCACATCCATAAATAATCGATGAAGGAGCCAGCTTGTCGTTCTTCCCGGTAACTCGTCTTGACGAGATCAAAAAAGAGACGACTTGAGAAAAATTGCGTCGATGTTCCAATCGACTGACCGAAGAGTGGGAAAATCGACGTGTTCGTCGCTTGGAATCGCATCCATCGTTTGATATCCTCTTCCTGCTCCGGCGTCAACGTCTGTTTTAGCGGACGCGTCTCATGAGTTTGATCGAGTGGAAGGTTCGTCACACCAACGACGTTCGCGGGAAGCGTGTAACGGAACTCTGCTTCCGTCATGCGTGTAGGTGTGATCGTGATCAGCTCGAACTCATGCTCTGTCATTTGTTGAATCAGCATATGTGCCCAACTAGCGACGCCACCACTGACATAAGGGTAACTCCCTTCTAACACTAAACCAATCTTCATTGGGATCCCTCCAGTACCGGTATGCGCGCGAAGTTCTTCTTGAGTTCTACTTCGTATAAATCGTCCGCATCTCCAAGTTTTCGCACTTGCCCGTACGCGAAGGACCCGGTCGCTAGTTTTCCTTCATTGACACGAACGACCATCTTCGAAGGAAGGAGCATTTGACTACCTGAAATCTCAATCGCTGTTTTAGAATAACGAACATCGATTTTCGATTCTTGATACAACTTCATTTTTTTGTAGCCATCGTACTGTGTCATGCTCTCGAGATACGGATAATCCGTATGAATCGTTTTGAACATCTTTTCTATCGAACGTTCCATCGTCGGCCATCCTTGCCCTTTTGAGCGTCGTTCATCAAGGACGTCATCCGGGTGGATGAAGTGCGAGACAAGTCCGAAGTTCGCGACCGCATCTGCTAAGACAAACATGTCTTCAGGCGATTCATTATATCCGCTTGTGATCCGTGGGAAATTATAGAGATTCTTATAGGTCGAATCTGGTTCGAACTCCTGAATGTAACTTCCTTTTGATGGGTCTCCAATATAAAGAGACGCGATAATTAATCCATCCGGAAATGCTTCATTTAAGACGGATAAACCGGTCGGACCAATGATGTTCGAAGGTGGTACATAGCTGCGCAATTGCTCGTTCGGGAAGAAATACTGATGTGCCACTTTGACTTCCTCAATACCTTTCATCATTTGAGAACGATCGTCCCATGTGTTATAGCCAAGGCTTGAATCCATCGTCTCCCCATTAACAATGAGCGGTTGGTGGTTATATCCATGTAAACCGAGCTCTCCACCCATCTTCAATAATCCGCGTCCGAAGTTCAGCATCGGAAAACGAATGTTTTCAATCAACTGCTCTTCCGTATCATCGATGGCGTTCTTATAGCTTCCTATGATGAATCCGGAATAAATGACATCCTGTTCCTTCGCGACCCGTTGCATGTCTTTCCACCAGACTTCTGCAAAGAAATCTTTAACGGTCAAATCATAGTTTTTCTGAATCGCTGGATTGGAGGCATCTGGTACGGGTGCCGGGAAATCATCGAAGTGCGCCAGCTTCACAGCGACTTGCTGACTGACGAATGTCGGAAACAGTAATGACAGGGACTGGACGAGTAGACCACGCGAGTTTTTTTCGAGTAACGAAGAAGTATTCCAGAACAAGACCTCTCCTTTTCCGTATTCATGGGTCCATAAGATCGGATTCCCATCAGCCTCGATTTTGACGTCGGCATCTTTTAACGTCACATCCGCAATACTATGGACAAACAAGGTAGAAGTCTTCGGTAAATCGATATACCCGGGAAATAAATCTTTTTTGAATGTCATCCCGTTAACATTCTCTTTAAAATCACCAAAGCGTTCTACCCCTACTAAGTCGCCCCATTTCGGATCAATGAAGCGACCGGCGATGTACAAGCGACCGCCTTGTTGGACGAATTTCCGAATGGTCTCGTACGGCCATTCCTTCGTATGTTCACCGGATAAGACAAGCACTGTCCGGTCACTCGGTTGAAGCGTCTTGATGTCTGACGTACGAATCCGTTGGTGATCGATCTTCGCATATTTCAATGCGTACGAGAAATTTTCGATTGCGCCTTTTGACAGGTCGCTATCGTTTTGAAGCAAGTAGACACGAAGTGCCTCCCCTTTGGCTTCAGTCGTTTTCGTGTTTGCTGTCTCGAATGAACGGACCTTCGTTTTTTCAGAAGGAATCAGTCGATGTGGATAATCGAGACGAAACAGCTGTACGATGCCCATCGTCACGAATAAGACGACAAATAATCCAATGAGATAGCCATAAGGTTTCTTATTCATTGGTCTCCTCCTTCCAAACGTTCCAATATGAAGCGATGCTCTTCTGGAATATCCTCTTCTGCTACTGTTGTTCTTAACTGATGGAGCACCGGACCGATCGAAGTCCAGTCCTGCCGTTGAAAGTAATAACGAATCAACGCTAAATATCCGTCTGGCAACGTCGGATGAATCTGAATCATCTCTTCGTAGAAGGAAATCGCTTTTTCCTCTTCGCCTTGACGTATCGCCATTTCCGCTTCCGCTACAATCCGGACGAGATCCGTCGGATAGAGAGCGCGCATTTGTTCTAGCACAAGGTGAAGTCGCTCATCGAGTCGACCGATACCGCCTTCATCTAATAGACCACTGTCGAGGAAGGTTTTACATTCCTGAATGAACAGATGATACGTCGTCACGTCTACCGGATTAAGTTGTTGTTCCCGTAGTCGAAGATTTGCTTCATAACGGTCAAATAAGGAATTTCGGACCGTCGCTGCGTAGTGGACGGTTTCCGAGTCATCATGATCAAGTCCGTATTGCAAATACTTTCCGGTCTCCTTCAAGGACGATGTCGTTAAATGGATCATCGACTGTTTCCGGCGTTTCGCATCCATGTTCAATGCCTCCTTGATCGGAACCATCTCCATATTGTCTGCAGCTTGCTGCTGCAGTCCTTCAAGATTCATCACATCGAACTGCACATATTCATCGTAATCCAGTAACGTATCAGAAGAAGCAAAACGACGGGAAATCAGATAAGCCAGTCCCCCTAGTACTTCACCGAGAAGTGGTAGGACGGCACTGAACAAGCACACGAACGTTAAGATCCCTCGCTCTTGCTCCGGCAATCGAAAGACGAGTACACGATAAGCCAATACGATGAGTAAAAGATGAAGTACATAAAGAATGAGCAGGAGTGCCGTCATTGGACACGCCCTCCTTTTTGAACGTACACAGCCTTGATTCGTTCAAGGAATCGGTTCGCATGTTCTTGAGGTGTTCCGGGTAATAAGAATTGAAGATGCTCAGTGTTTTCATCAAAACCAATCAGGTCGATTTCACGCATCGATTGCCGCAAGATCAATTCCAGTTCAATCAGAGAAAACGGTGTATTGCGAATATCAAGCTGTACGAGGCTATACGGCTGACCATAATGCTCGCGTCGATATTCTTGATACTTCACTTTCTCCTCGAAGTGCTCTCGTTTAAAGATACGCGTGCCTTCGATCAATTCATGACGCGTCTCAATCCATTCCATCAACATCGCTTTCTCGATGCGCGACCCTGTCCAATCGACGATCAATTGCATGACGTGCATCTCATAGTTCGTCAAACGTTCGAAGGCGATCGATTGAATGACGACGACTTCCTGGATGCGTCCGTCATAACGGATTGGTGCAATCAGTAACGGGACATCTGTCTCATCTATTGTCCGGATGGCAATCGCCTGTTTCTGGAACATCCGTTGATAGATGCCTTGTTCCGGATCGATGAACATCGTTTGCGGCAACAGTTCCTTATCACCAAAACGAATATGCAAACGAAGCGTACGACGTGACGCATCAACGTGATAGATCGCGATTTCCTTCGCATCGAAGGAATCCTGTAAGATTTGCAACAGCTTATCGCGTACGATGTCCGCGACGGATTGATCAAGTTCTGTTCCGATCCGGTAAATGTTCGTCAACGTGTGATTGGATTCAAGCACTTTGTTACGCATTGCCTCTTGCGCAACGCGCAATTTTTCGAGCGTATCGCGCAACCGTTCGTTCTCTTCTGTCACTTCCTCTTGTCGTAAGCGTAAGGATAGATAACGTTCTTGGAAAGAAGTACTGAACATGCCGCATGAAATCGCGACTAAGAAGTGCAAAATGATCCATGACAATTCGCCACGATCATAAACGAAGAGTAAGACGTCTTCTCCCGCCCAGGCGAGAGAACTCAGGTGATAAATCATCGTAAACAGAAAACTCGCGAATGCTCCGAGGAGTCCATAACGGAGAGAAAAAAGTAAAATATAAAAAATAAGCGGATCAATCGTCCATTTTAAGATCGAAAGGTTAAACATATAGTCTAAAGTGCCGATAATAAGAATACTAACGATCATCTCAATCCACTTGATGCCTTGCCGGTGCTGAGTATATATCATTTTATTCACTCCTTTTGTTTTTTATCGGTATGAAGATGGAAGAAATGTATCGTTGGAACACTACAATTTCATATCGAGAAGGGCAAACTTACTGAAAAGTAAGGGCGCAAAGACATGGGTCGTCGATCTACGGATACCGATCGCCAGTCTGCAATGCCGCGGCCGCTCTCTGATAATTAATCAGGAGGCTATCAACATGGGTATTATCTCACTCAAGCGCATGACGTCTATTTTGTGCATTCTTTTATTAGGAGTGTTCTTCATGTCGTCACTAGACGCAAAAGCAGAAAAATCCAATCCATTGGACAATGCGAAGTCGTACAAAGTTTACTACGACGCACCGTCAGCAGCGAAAATCAAAAAGATGCAACAATACGATGTCATGATCATCGAACCCGTCTTTTATTCCGCTGCACAAATTAAACAGATCCAACAAAACGGTACAAAAGTATACGGCTACATCAACACGATGGAAGCAGACAACTGGAATACGGATTTGATGGGACAACTCGTCGAGTCAGACTTTTTCCATCGCGATGGTCAGCGTATTCATTACGCTGAATGGGATTCGTACTTAACGGATATTACATCGAAGCACTACCAAGCTGTTTTAATGAAAGAAGTCGAGAAACAAATCGTCCAAAAAGGACTAGATGGCGTTTTCCTCGATACAGTCGGTAACATCGATAACGAACATGCCGACCAGCCTGCCGTTCTTGAACAACAACGGGTAGGAATGACAAACTTCTTAAAATCACTAAAAACAAAACATGCGTCTCTATCACTGATCCAAAACTGGGGATTCGGAACGTTGAAATATCATACGTATCCTTATGTCGACGGCATCATGTGGGAGAACTTCAATTATTCAACGGTCGCCAACGATCAGTGGTCAAAGGATCGGATGACAGACCTCCAAAAATTGAGTCAATCTCAAGACATCAAAACATTGACGATTTCTTCTGTACAAGGAACAAAAAGTGCGACACTCGCTCAAAAGAATGGATTCCTTCACATGAAATCAAACGTCGATTTGAATTACAATAAATTCTAAACCCTTTCATATACCACCTTATAAAATGACAGTGAATCCCATCACTTGTCAAGTATCTGGCATATGCTTTACTTCGAAGATGAAGGACCATTTCCCTCTAAAATCTGAGGAAAATGGTCCTTTTTGTCTCGATAGAAATCTATTATGTCAAATACTGATATACAGTATTTGACACTACTTGTTTTTAATTATATATTTTAGAAAACTATTTGTATAGATTGGATGTCTTATATATGATTCAAAACTGGATGATTCAAGGGTCCATGATATTCGCCCTGACGTATCTCCTTTTAGCCACATACCAACTGATTCGTAATAGAAATAGTGAAATCGCAGGCACTGTCATCCTGATTCTCTGGTTTGGCAGTTACTTGTTGGTCATCGACGTCTTATTTTTATCATATGCATTGATCTGGCAAGTCATTCCTTTTGTTATACTGGCTTATCATCGAGAAAAAAGAGCGTTCTTCAGTATAGCGCTCATCACTTTAATGAATACAGGAATGAAGGCAGATATCGAGCAAGCGCTCCTTTCAGTAGTGGGCATCGTGATTCTCTCCTCACTCCTACAAAGAAAGACATATCTCGCTCTACGCTTAGGTATGCTGCATCTTCTGATCGGAAGTGCCATTTTGTTCTTCCTACCGGATCGAACGCTTTCCACGATCGTCTTTCATGTAAGTCTCACGTTATTGATGTACGGGATATTCCTCTATCTGTTGCCGCTGCAGCAACGCCACCGAAAGCAGCTCGAGGTCTATCAACATTTAGCGGAGTATGATGCGTTGACGGGGCTTGCTAATCGGCGGGCATGGGAATTACGTGCCAAGACACTCGCTGGTCAATCTTCGACCTATCACTTGATCATCCTTGATTTGGATCAGTTCAAACAAGTGAACGACCAATATGGTCACTCTAATGGTGATGCCGTGTTGGAACAGTTCGCAAAAATTTTAGAGCGCAATACACGCCCAGAAGATTTAGTCGCCCGGATGGGTGGCGAAGAATTCATCGTGCTCCTGACCGATTTGACGGCAGAACAAGCGACTACCATCGCTGAACGGATCCGTCAGGAAGTCGAACGGCATACGTTCCGTTTGCTAGACGGCTCTTCGATTCACGTCACGACATCAATCGGACTCTCTTCCGGAAAACGCGGCATCCCTGTCCAGCACTCGATGGAACTATCGGATCAAGCACTCTATCAAGCAAAACGATCGGGACGAAACATCGTTCGGATTGCAAGTCATCTACTATAAAGAGTTCGACGCTTACGCGAACTCCACCTTACAGAGGACACATCGTCCGACGTATAAGGTGGAGTTTTTGCTGTTTATAATTAATCAAAAAACGTGTACACCCCCTCGGGCGTACACGTCTGCTTCACTGGAATCGTTTCAGGAACGCTTTTAATTCTTCATGCATTTCAGGATCCTTCATCGCATATTCAATCGTCGTCTTGACGAAACCGAGTTTCTCACCGACATCATGACGGTTCCCCTCGAAATCAAACGCATAGACCGCTTGGTCCGCATTCAACCGTTCGATCGCATCGGTCAATTGAATCTCGCCCCCAGCGCCTTCCGACTGGTTTTCCAAGTAATCAAAGATATCCGCCGTCAAGACGTATCGACCCATGATGGCAAGATTCGAAGGCGCCGTCCCGGACTCCGGTTTCTCGACGAATCGGCGGACCGGATAAAGTCGTCCCTCTTTATCGAGCGGATCGATGACTCCGTAGCGGTGTGTTTCTTTCGGTTCGACTTCTTGGACACCGATGACGGACTGACCGGTCTCTTCGTAGGCGTCCATCAACTGCCGGATCGCCGGCGTCTCCGATTCGACGATATCATCACCGAGCAAGACGGCGAATGGTTCGTCGCCGATGAATTGACGAGCCGTCCAAATCGCATGACCAAGTCCTTTCTGTTCTTTTTGACGAACATAAAAGATATTCGCCAGATTCGTCGAAGCACATACCTTTTCAAGTAACTCCGTTTTTCCTGACGCCTGAAGTGCGGCTTCTAGTTCATATTGATGATCAAAATGATCCTCGATCGCACGCTTGTGTTTCCCGGTCACGATGATGATATCTTCGATTCCTGCGGCAGCGGCTTCTTCCACGATGTATTGG
>NZ_WBYY01000043.1:0-21341 GCF_048985645.1 Exiguobacterium sp. A1_3_1
TTAGTCTCGTGGGCTCGGAGATGTGTATAAGAGACAGGTCATGTATGGTAGTTCCTTTCACCGATATATTCAAAAGTCCGATCAATCTTTTTCGCAACTAGTCTATCATACCGAATTTTCAAGGTCTCGTCCATTTCACTTCATTGACTCAATTTTCAGATTAAATGTTGACAATTCATCACGATCTTCTTTACGATGACTAGGAAGTTCACTATTACAGAAGGAGGAGACGTACAATGGTATTCCATCAAGCCCGGACATCTGTCCACACTATCTTTGTATCGGCTACAACTGTACGTCACCCAATCGTTTAATTTTTAATTAAGCAGGGTGTGCGTATGCGTATACGTACATGCTGCCCTCTTATATTAGGACGGGTATGCCCATATTTGTGCGTATCCGTCTTTTCTATTGTCTAAAAACGGAATATAAGGGGTTTTCACTATGTTTAACGCACTCAAACAGCTCGATCGCAACATCTGGATCCGGTTCGTCGGGGAAACGATCACGGGGATCATGATGTTCATGATTGCACCATTTTTAGTTCTTTATTATGCGGATCGACTCGATTCCTACTTCTTGGTCGGTGTCATCATGGCGACCGGACCAATCATGTCACTCGTCGGCGCCGTCCTAGGTGGTCACTTCGCCGATAAATTCGGTCGAAAACCACTGATGGTCATCTCAATCATCGGGGACGTCATTGCTTTAATCGGCTTCTCATTCGCCGATTCATTCGGACCGCTTCTCGCTTTGAACGCGTTGCTCGGTTTATCGAGTTCTCTGTTCCATCCAGCGGCAAGCGCGATGGTCGCTGACGTCACACCACCAGAACGTCTGAACGAATCGTTCGGTCTTCTGCGGATGGGACATAACGTCGGGGCCGCATTCGGTCCACTTCTCGGAAGTGCCGTCCTGTTCGTCGACCGTTCACTCATCTTCTACTCTGCCGCTTTCGTCTTTTTCCTGTACGGACTCGTTCTCTATTTCTTCATCGAAGAAACGAAACCGGAGTATATCGAAAAGACGGACGAAGTCAAAGTATCACCGCTCACTGTATTGCGGAAGGATCATGTCTTTTTAATCTTCATCGGGGCGGGTGTCTTCATCTCGATGGGATTTGCCCTCGTCGAGAGTATGTTACCGGTCTTCTTGAAGGAAGCACTACCGGGATTACCGACTAAACAAAATCCGTTCCCTTATCTGATGGCTCTGAACGGAATCATGGTCGTCTTATTCCAGTTCCCGATCGCTGCTCGCTTGTCCGGCAAAGCATTCGGAAAAGTCATGTTGCTTGGGGCCTCAATTTTCGGAATCGGCATGATTTTCCTCGCATTCGTGCCGTCTTACCTGTTCTCACTCGGAACGAGTTATGTCGTGCTCGTGACGGTATTGCTTGCGATTTATGCGTTCTATACGCTCGGTGAGATGATCATGTCTCCTGTGCAGATGACGTTCATCGCTTTGATCGCACCAGAACATCTCCGCGGAACGTACAACGGTGCTGCGAGTCTCCAGTGGTTGATTGGCGGCGTCACCGCACCGCTTCTCGGATCGTTATTCCTTGATACCGGAAAAGGTGACTTTGCGCTCGGATTCGTCGGACTGCTATGTTGTGTCTCAGGTGGGGTCTATCTCGCACTCGACCGGTCGATTCAACGTGCGAAACGCTTAACGAAATCAGCTTAAAAAAGCGATGTGTCATGCTCCGACTTTTGTCAGAGCGTTACACATCGCTTTTCTCGTTAAGAGGGTAATTGATTTGCCGCTACGAACGGACCGAACAGGACCGGTAGCGGATCAAGTCGTTGCTGGATTTCTTCAATGAAATTCGTCGATCCACTGACGAAGACAATCGGATCATTCGCCGTGATCATCGTCAAGAATTCGTGCATCTGTTGTTCCCATCCTTCTTGACGAATGTGATGAACGACCATCCCTTTCGTCGTCAAGGATACGACATTCGCTAACATTCGTTCTGCCAGTTCCTCAGCTGAGACATGTAACAATGTCGTTTTTCGACCACTCAAGAGCGCGTGCCTGGCTTCATCGATGACGGCTCCGAGATGATGTTCTTCTGCGATCAACAAAATATCTTGTTGACGCCAATTTTCAGCATGACGGTATTTACAAAAATGGCGGCACGTATCGACGAGTTGATGGTGAACAATTGCCCATGCTTGAAGTAAAGGTGCATCTTCTTTTAGGTCATATTCGATTTGAATAGCTTGAAGAATTTCACGACTGATGATGTCCGGGTACGTCAGCAGAAACGATTTCGTCTGATCGATTTCATTCAGCAAAATCAATTTAAACAGTTCACTCGATTCGTGCTGGTTGGTAATCTGGTTCAGTAATTGACTCAGGCGTAAAATCCGTAATGCGCGAGTTCCGTCCTGAGCTCCTGCTTCTCGAAGCGCGCGCAATTCTTCTTCGTACGTCGCCTCGAGCGAGTCATAGAAGCGCGTCGCGATCCGCAATCCCTTTTGCTCCATCGATGGACCGAGCTGTTGCAAAAGGTGTAATGCCTGATCGAAATGCATAATTTAACCTACCTTTCACCGTCCATTATGCGTGAATCCACCCTCAAAAACAATCTCTAAAATGCATCTTATTTTTTGCACATTGAAAGTTGTAAATGCTTGCGTCCCCCCCTAGTATGTGTGTTAAGTAGGTGATGAAAATGCGCATGACACGTTATACGGATTACGCGATTCGGTCCCTGCTGTTCGCAGCAGCTCATCCCGATCGTTTAGTCCGAATCCAGGAAGTAGCGGATTGTTACGACATTTCTAAGAATCATTTGATGAAAGTAGTCTATCGTTTAGGACAGAGTGGTCTGATTGAATCTGTCCGTGGTCGTGGAGGTGGTTTTCGATTAGCGAGCCCTCCGGATGCAATTCATATCGGTGACGTCGTACAACTGTTTGAACCAACCGTTCATTTTCTCGATCCGCAAGAAGGCATTCACGAGATTCCTTCGCTCAATCCAGCACGTGATGCTTTCGATGATGCCATTGCGGCGTTCCATCAAGTACTCAATAGTTACACAGTACATGATTTGCTACATCCGACAGCTGAAACTCATCCACAAATACTTGAAATGATTCCGAACCGCGATTGAGCGGGTTCGGAATCTTTTTTTATTCCGTCCTCGCTCAATTGCGATTTCTCAAAACGCTCGTGGTATACTTATATAAGAAAGGAGGGGTACAGATGAACCCTCAAGAAGAACTCCATCTCTTATATCTTCGTTTAAAGGAAGAAGAACCCTCCGTTGCACGCGGTGAGGCCTTATGGGCCATCTTTGAGGAAACAGCTGATGATTCACTCCGCTTCCTCTCCTTATGGACATTTTCACAAAATCAATTTGATTTAGGACACTTCCGATCGTTTCTTGTGTCCTTCACGCTCTTGATGGAATGGATCCGAAAAGATGAGATGACACTGACTCCAAAACAAGAACTTGATTTGTACTGGAACTACAAGTCCTACTTGATCTATATGGCAGAACAAGAAGACGTGACGGTCTCGCTTCTCGAAGAAGATCTCGATCGCTTCATCGATTTCTGTGACGCGCATGGCTTTATTCGGACGCGCGACTATATCAGCTTCATGGTCTATAGCAAACTCGGTGACGAGGAACAAGCCGATCATTATCTATCGGAATGGGTTGACGCGCCAAGTGACGAACTTAGTGATTGCCCATCCTGCGAAGCATTTAGCCGGATGACGTATGCGATCGAACGTGGCTTCGAAGATCGTGCCTTGTTACTTTATGCAGCACTTCGGCATGAACGGGGTTGTTCACGGATGCCGGATCAGGCACATCCATACATCCTACCGTTGTTCCTTAGTCGCAAAAAAGAACGCTTCGATTGGAGTGAACGCTTGATCGAAGAAGTCAAACGGGGTGAAACCCTCTTTACAGGTGGCGACGAGCCGTACCACCTATATGCGAAGATGTATTACGATACGAACTATACCTGGTCGATGGAAGAGAAAAAACAATTGATTCCATTCTTGACTGATCGTGGGTATCTTCAGTTCCTACTCGCTCACTATGCGTTCGCCCATCGTCAATCGCTTGGTGAGGAAGCGTCGTATCTCGCAGCGCTTCGGACGAATCTCTATGAGATTGCACAATCTCTCGATCGCCGGATCGAAGGTGTCTTCTACTTGAACCTCGTCGAACGTGAACTAAAACGAATCACCCAGTTCGTTGCTTGAATCTCATTCGTAAAGGAAGTGTCTTCATGTTAGATCATGTCCAGCTCGCTATGCCGAAAAACGAAGAAGATCGCGCCCGTGCATTTTATGCCGGGCTTTTACATATGAAGGAAGTCGAAAAACCGACTGGCGTTCAAGCCAGTGGCGGTGTCTGGTTCGAAGACCATGGTGCAGCACTTCATCTCGGCATCGAGGAGCCGTTCTCCCCTGCTAAAAAAGCGCATCCTGGATTAACCGTCGCTGCGTTCGAAGCCATGAGCGATGCTCTTCAAGCTGCCGGTTATCCGGTTGAGCATGACACACGTCTTGCGCCACGTCGTCGTTTCTTCACAGCTGATCCCTTCGGTAACCGTTTGGAGATCATCGCTGCCCACCTGCCGACGTTAACGCCGAAGAAGTTGACGGATGGTTCTCATGTCCGCTTAATCGCACCAGCCTCAAGCCTCTCGACGGTCGAGATGAAGATCATCGATGGTGCGATCCAGACCCTCGAATCACTTGGATTACGTGTTTCGATCAGTCAACATGCGCGTGCCGTCAATCCGTTCGGTTCCAGTGATCCTGAGTTACGGGTTGCAGACCTCCATGCCGCGTTCGCTGATCCGAATGTTGATGCGATTCTGTGCGTTCGCGGTGGGTTCAGTACGAATGAACTTGTCGACTTACTTGACTACGAATTGATTCGGACACATCCGAAAATCCTTTGTGGCTTCTCCGATATCACAGCACTCAGTCACGCCATTCTAACGAATACCGGCTTAGTGACGTACTCGGGACCAATGTTACGGGCTTTCCGTGATCGCGACGCCTATACGATCGATTACTTCAAGCAAGTGTTGTTTGGAACGGATCCCGTTACGATCAAGCCTTCGGTGCATTGGCGTGATACCGATCGCGGACACGTCATTACGTTACCAAACAAAGGACCGATTCTTTTATCCAATGGGCAAGCAAGCGGTCGACTGCTCGGTGGGAATCTTTGTACGTTAAATCTCCTGCAAGGCACACCGCACTTCCCTGATTTACGGGATACGATTTTATTCCTTGAAGACGATTACGAAGTCCATCCAGCGACGTTCGCCCGTGATTTCGCCTCTTTGATGGCGCAACCGGGTGCCGAAACGATTCGCGGGATCGTCTTTGGGCGCTTCCAGCTCGCAACGAAGATGACGGAAGAGCATCTGCGATATCTGATCTCACTCTATCCAGTCCTAGAGCACGTACCGGTTCTTGCGAATGTCGACTTCGGACATACGAGTCCTTTGTTCACGTTTCCGATTGGTGGTCAGGTTGAACTGCATGACGAGGTCATCCGACTTCATATTTCTTGAATATCAAAAGAAGGAGACGCGGCAATCCGCATCTCCTTCTTTTTTAGTAGTCGAGCAATCTCGAAGCGTCGATTTGACGTTTCGACCCATCCGCGAACATCTCAAGTGTTGCGAAAATCTGGTCATTTGCCCATTCATAGTGAAGTAACGTGAAGTCTTCGAGTGTCGAGACCGTCTTGAACGTTTTCCCGACCGTAAACGCACGCTTCCGGCTCGCATCTTCTGCCGGAACGGTGACGAAGATGACCGTGATCTCTTCGCCCTTCGTATCATAATAGAATTCAACGATCCGACCGTCCGCTGTTTCAGGTAAAACACCTTTACGGGGCTGTCCGGTCTCGTCCAATTGTACGTATGGTTGCAGCATTCTTTCGCCTCACTTTCTCCGTCATTCATCATAGCACGTCCACCTGATTTATGCTAATCTATATTTGATGTGAAAGGGGGATGAGTCGCGCATGGAATGGTTCATGAACGGGATTCTGCTCTGGGGCTTTATCATGATCACACTCATGGCAATTGGCGGGTTTTTCATGTTCCGGAAGTTCCTCAAGAAGTTACCGAAAGAAGACGGTAAATCGATGATGGACTGGGAAGATGAGTACATCGACCAAACACGACATCTTTGGACGGATGAGACGATGGAATTGTTGAACGCTCTCGTCATGCCGGTTCCATCGGCATTTCGTGATGTCGCACGCCGCAAGATTGCCGGGCGGATCGGACAGTTCGCACTTGAAGAACGGGCGACAGAGATGACATCCGAACTGGTCGTCAAAGGATATATTTCTGCGACACCGAAACGCGATCATAAATTCTTGAAAAAAGCACTAACGGAGCACGCCATCGACTGGCGAGACTACGCATTATACTTCCAAAATTGAAGGATGCACGAAAAACCGCCGAAGTCGCCTTCAGCGGTTTTTTTAGTGAGGTAAGTGCGCAACCGGCACGGTGCCCGACTTGACTCGTTTGTATTTCATATACATCGCGAAGCGCCACGGTGCAATCATTCCGAAGGCAACGAGATAAAAAATCCCACCGGTTTCGAAGATATCGATCTGTCCGCCGATGAAAAATTTCGCAACCGTCCGAACGAGTAAGATGCCGAATAAGACGATGAAAAATGCTTTCGAACGTTGCAAATAAATTTGCCCTTCCGCTTCATAAAAATTGGATGTCTTGATCAAAAAGATACTGAAGATGGCTCCAACGAGCAATGCTTCTGCTACCTCCGTCCATGTCAGACGGGATGCTGGGTATAAAAACTGTAGCATCCCCGTCGACATCGCAAAGGGCGGGATCAAGATTTTTTTAGCATTCGTCGGTTTTGCTGATGCCTTCACACGAATGAAGCTGATCAGCAATCCCATGACGAGCGCTACCCCAGTTGATATCCAAATCATCTGATCACTTCCTTGATTAAAATCCAGTGAATCCGACGATGTCACTCATCCATGCTGCGAATTTACTCAAGCCATCAAAATACAGCATGACTCCGAACACCATCATCAAGGCTCCCCCGAATTTTGTTAATTTCAGACTATACTGCACGAACAAGCGCGAACGACCGACGAAGAACGCCATCAATAAGAACGGAATCGAGAAGCCAAGGACATACGCGAGCATGTAGAACATGCCTTGACTCGGATTGGTCGCAGCTAATCCGATGACTCCTGCGAGAATCGGACCTGTACACGGTGTCCAACCGGCTGCAAAACCGATTCCGACGAGTACCGTCCCGACGTATCCTCCTTTTCGTTCCCCGAGATTCAGTTTCTTTTCACGCATCAAGAATGTTGGTTGCCATAATCCGACGAGAACAATCCCAAATACGAAGATGACGAGTGCCCCAACCATCCGTAACGTATCTCGATATGTGATAAAGACATCTGCGAACAACGATGTCGATAAACCGAGTACAACGAATACCATCGCAAAACCAACGAGGAACGCTAACGTATGAAACAAGGATCGCTTTTCTCGTACGCCCCGTTCTTTTAAATCCGTTACCGACACGCCTGTGATGTATGAGAGAAACACAGGATACAGTGGTAGCGTACATGGAGAGACGAAAGATAATAATCCTGCTCCAAACGCTAACCATAATGAGAGCTCCATATGAGCATCCCCTTTCTTTACTACTATAGAAGAAGTTCCTCCTCTATTTTGCCAAACTCCTCTGCATTTAGCACCTATTATCTCACAGAAAGTTGCAAAAGATTCGTGTCCGCCAAAATTACAAAAAAATTACATTTCATCGATTTTACTGAAATCTCATTGCACCTCGTAAATGGACTTGCTAGAATATGGATACGACACCAATGTAAGGGAGACTGCTATGACGACACAACAACTATTGACGTTAGCCATCGAAGCCAAACGTAGCGAACTATATCATCAAGCTGACCAGTCCAGCTTCACCTCCCCGCGTGTTCTACAACTTAGCCATGAACTTGATGTCCTGCTTTTAGAATATTCACGGACAGTCCAAAACTACACCATTCACGGTTCGAACGAACCGCTCTTATCTTAATGCACGATTTGGTCAGCATTCGAGTGTGAATGCTGACTTTTTATTTCTGATGGAGGTGCTTCATGTCCGCTCTTACACTCATTGCTAGTTCTCGTTCCCTCTATATACCTGACGATCTCCCTCAACTATACGTACATAAGATCGAGCCGCTTGAATATGTCTCATTGAAGCGCGGTCGATTCACGATGCATTACTTGTATACGATCGAAGGTGCCGATCAGTGGGAGTTCATGATTTATCTACAGCGTTATATGGAAGAAGGAGATGTCCTCGAGCTGCTCTATATCGAAAATCAAAATGACAGCATGCATGACCATCTACCGTCCACTCCGCTACTAGAGCCAATCGAAATCAATATTCGCCAGCGAACGTACCAAACGATTCACGGCACGTTTCAACTTTCCGCTAACGATTGGATGCAGGAATTGTATCATCGTTCTTACCTGACAGCGTTCGGCGTGACGACGATCGTCAAGTATTGATGATCCGTTTCACTTTTTCATCATCAGACGATCGAAGGATTTAACACTTTCCATTTTTAAGGCTTTTTTCTGTTGAATTGTGCGAATTTTTTATATTCAGTAAGCCAAAAGACCTATAAACGTCCGTTTTTCATAATCAGTATGTCCTATCGATGACAAAAACCGTCCTTTTGCAATCTTGTTGTCACAAAAGCTCGGTTTGTAACTCGAATGACATTGACCTGTAAACGCACAGGTCAGATTTGCCGTGTAAAGTAGGAACAGTAAACACAGCATATGTCAGGAGGACATCAATAATGAAAAAAGCAGTTTTCGCTGCCGGTCTTGCAGCAACAGCTCTATCAGTAGGATTTGCCCAAGAGACAGAGGCTGCCTCAGAAACGGTAACAGTAAATACACCAGTACTCAACGTACGCACAGCACCTACAACTGCATCAGCAGACGTAGGCAATGTATATAAAGGTCAAACATTAAATGTCGAAGGACGTTCTGGCGCATGGATCAAAACAACAGTTAACGGTCAAAAACGTTATGTCCATGGTGCGTATACGTCTGCAGCAGGCTCATTCGACTTTAAAAAAGCGACAGTTACTACGGCAGTATTAAACGTCCGCACACAACCAACGACAAGCTCGAAAGATGTCGGTAACCTCTACAAAGGCGAAAAAGTCAACGTAGAAGGTAAAGTTGGTGCATGGATCAAAACAACAATCGATGGTAAAACGCGCTACGTACACAGCGACTATACTTCACTCGCTGGCGTATCGAAAGCACCAGCAGCAAAAACACAACCTGCTGCGAAGCCAGCACCAAAAGCAGCAGCTAAACCAGCAACTGCAACAAAACAATCAACACCTGCAAAATCAGGTACGAAAGTGACGATGAACGTCAGTGCTTACACAAACGACCCATCTAACAACGGTAGCCAACTCTACAACGGTCGTGCGTTGACAGCAAGCGGTTATGACGTTACAAATACGATCACGTACAATGGTATGCGTATCGTAGCAGCTTCTTCACAATACCCAATCGGTACACGTATGCACATCGAAGGCATTGGTGAAGCAATCGTACTCGACCGTGGTGGCGCAATCCAAGGTAACAAACTTGACCTTCTCGTTGGTTCACAACAAGAAGCACTTAACTGGGGACGCCAAAACGTCACAGTTACAGTCTACTAATCAAAACAAACAACCTGCCGGGCGAGACCGCCTGGCAGGCTTTTTTTATGTCTTTTTTAAGAGACCGTGACATGACCGGATTGCAGTTGATACATCTTCTTATACAGACCATCTTGTGCGATCAATTCTTGGTGATTTCCTTGCTCGATCACTTCCCCTTGATGCAATACAAGAATCAAATCTGCATCTTGAATCGTCGATAGACGGTGGGCAATAGCAATCGTCGTCCGCCCTTGACGCATCCGTTCAAGTGCGACTTGCACTTTCTCCTCTGTCTCCGTATCAATCGAACTGGTTGCTTCATCAAGAATCAGGATTTTCGGATCCCGCGCCATCGTGCGTGCAAATGAGATCAACTGACGTTCCCCAGCTGAGAACGTCGCCCCCCGTTCCGCAACGGGACTGTCATATTGATGATCCAGTTGATTGATGAATCCGTCCGCTTGTACGAATTTAGCAGCTGCTTCGACACGATCAAAGGAAATCGAACTATCGAATAATCGAATGTTGTCCGCGACCGTTCCCGTGAACAAGAATGAATCCTGCAACACGAGTCCGACATGCTGTCGTAGTTCTTCTTCTGATAACTGCTCAAGCGGTTGACCATCGATCAAAATCCGACCCGATTGGTATGCGTAAAAGCGCATCAAGATATTGATGATTGAACTTTTTCCACTTCCCGTATGACCAACGAGGGCAATCGTCTGTCCTTTTTTCGCCTCGAACGAAATTCCTTTCAAGACATCTTTCTCTCCGTCATAACTAAAGCGCACGTCTTCAAAGACGATATGTCCTTCCGATACTCGTGCATCTCCTTCGAGTTGTTTCGTTGGTTCCGGCTCATCCGTATCGAGGACCTTGAACACACGGTCTGCTGAGACGACAGCTTGTTGGAACTCGGACAACCGTTGCATGATTTGCTGAACCGGTTGGAAAATCCGCTCCATGTAGCTGATGAAGGCATAGACGACACCGACTTGGACCGTTTGCGAGAACGATAGGACACCGAAATATGTTACGAGTGTTGCGATCGAAACCGCCAGTAACAATTCAATGATTGGTCGCAGTAACCAACTATCGAGCTTCAAGTTCTTATAACGTCCATTTTGGTGGGCGACGTTCGTCTCCTCGAACTCTGCCATTAAGCGTTTTTCTTGGCGGAATTGTTGGATGATTGCCATCCCGTTGATGGATTCGTTCAGTTGGGCATTGATTTTCGATAGTAAATCGCGGACTTCCGCGTAATACTTCGTCGAATACTTCCGGTAAATCCAAATGATGAAATAAAACAGCGGTAACAATAGTAACGCAATCGTCGCGAGTCGCGGCTCTAGCAGATAGAGGAAGATATATGTTCCAATCAACTGAACGCCGCTTTGCACGAATGTCGACAGGACACCGATGTAGAGCTCCTTGATCGCTTCCGTATCGTTCGTGATCCGGGACACGAGCACTCCAGCAGGCGTCCGGTCAAAATAGGCAAGCCGTAAGTGCATGACGTGCCGGAACACATCAATCCGTAAGCGTTGAATGACTTGCAAGGCAATCTTTTGGAATTCGAACGCCTGTAAGTAATCGACGATGATCCCTGTCGTATGCAGTAACAAGTACGCTGTAAACAAAAGTGCGACTTCTTGTACGGGATATGTACCCGGTGCGACGTATTCATCAATGAAAATCTTGACGAGATACGGTCCCCCGAGTTTTGCCGCTGTCGTAATGAACAGCAGGATGAAGGCGATACTGACCTGTTTTTTGAACGGTTTGACGAAATCAAGTAATCGTTTCAGGACGGCTTTTTCATTGATATCATGATTCATTCGGAACGCCCTCCTTGTTCGACGAGTGATTCTAGTTGCTGACGATCGTACGTCTCTTTATACCAACCGTCATGAGCGAGTAACTGCTCATGTGTGCCTCGCTCGATGATCCGACCGTCTTCAAGGACGATGATCTCATCGGTATGTGACACAGCCGATAACCGGTGGGCAACGATGATTTGTGCCTGATCGTGATCCGCCGTGCGGAAGTGGTGGATGATCGCTTCCTCAGTTTTGGCATCAACCGCAGATAAGGCATCATCGAGCACTAAAATCGGACAGTCTGCTAGTAATGCCCGGGCAATCGAGATCCGTTGTTTTTGACCGCCGGATAACGTCACCCCACGCTCCCCGACCATCGTCGCGTACCCTTCCTTAAACCCAAGAATATCATCATGAACCGCTGCGATCCGAGCTGCTTCCATGATGTCTTCCATTGATGCGTCCGGTTTTGCAAAGGCAATATTGTCAGCAATCGACGCGGAGAATAAGAAATGATCCTGTGGAACGATCGCTACTTGACGACGGACGGTGTCACGCGTCAATTGTTTGATGTCTCGTCCACCAATCGTGATGGCGCCTTGTTTGACGTCGTATTCGCGAGACAATAAGCGAACGAACGTCGATTTCCCGGCACCTGTCTTCCCGACGATGCCGAGCGATTTACCAGGCTTCAACGTCACATCGATGTCTTGTAAGACCGGTTGTGTATCATAGATGAAACGCTCAATCCCAACGTGGAGTTCTGGTGAGGAAACACTTGTTGCTGCTTCTTTCGCATCTTTAATTTCCGGTTCGATCGCAAGCATTCGCTCGATCCGATCGTAGGAAGCACGACCACGTTCGACGATGTTGAACAACCAACCGAAGGCAAGCATTGGCCATGTCAATAAACCAAGATATGTAGTGAATGAGACGATGTCACCAATTCGGATTTCACCTTGTTGTAACAGATATGCACCATATCCGACAGCGATGATGTACGATAGACCGACTAATCCAAAAATCGTCGGATCAAATAATGCATCGATTTTTGCGACACGACGGTTCTTTTGGACGACGTCATCCGATAGATCCGTAAACGTCTGCACGTCAGATTCCACTTCCCCTGTTGCTTTTAAGACGCGGACACCACTAATACTTTCCGCGACCTTGTCATTCAAATCGGAGAAGGCTTCCTGCGCGTCATGAAAACGCGAATGTAACATTTTCCCGTAGCGTGACGTCAAGTAGACCATCAGCGGCATCGGTAGAAGTGATACGAGCGTCAATTTCCAACTGATCGTCGTGACCATCGTGATGATGACGAAGCTCCCCATCGTCACCGAGTCGACGAGCGTGAGAATACCGGCACCTGCTGTCATCGATACCGCCTGTACGTCGTTCGTCGCATGCGCCATCAAGTCCCCGCTCCGATATTTCTTATAGAACGATTGATCCAAATCTGAAAAATGTCCATACAGTTGGCTGCGCAATAATCGACCGAGACGAATCGATGCTCCAAAGATATAAAAGCGCCAAAAATAACGAATGATATATGTCGCGACCCCGATGAGCAACAACGTACCTGCGAGACGAATCAAATCATCTTTCGTCAAGCTTCCCTCACTCAGACCGTTGACCGTCGTCCCGATGATTTTTGGCGGAATCAACTCTAACGCCGCTACAAAAATCAAACTGACGACCCCAAGACTATACGCTTTCCATTCTCGTCGGAAAAACCAACCGAGTTTCCTGAAGACTCCCATTCAAGTCTCCCCCCTTTTTTAAATCCTATGATTATTTGAAATAGTCTCACATTTTAGATTAGTTCTCTTTCTAAAAAATAGCAAATAAAAAGGAGACCATTTGGTCCCCTTTCGTACAGCTTATTTTTTAGGTGATTTCATTGAACCACTCATTGAACGCATCACTTGGTTGACTTTCTTTTGTGATGGCTTTTGACCCATTTGCATCATCAATGTCTTAATCATATCTTCGTTGATTGGTGGGTTTTGCTCCAAGTAGTTCATCATGTATCGACGAGCGATATAGAAACCAAGGGCGACACCTGCTACCAAGCAAAGAAGGGCAATTAAAATCCAAATCCATGTAGCCAAGTTGCTTCCTCCTCTAACTTAAAACGTCGCTTTTTACTATACTATAATTCCAATTGTTTGCATAGATGATAATAGATGAAAAACGAGCCCGACGTAAGATCGGACCCGTTTTTCCGGAAATGATTACCCGAGTTGCTTGACTGTCGCTAAAACGTTCTCAACAGACATGCCGTATTCTTTCAAGAGGAAGTCTCCAGGAGCAGATGCGCCGAAACGATCGATTCCGATGACTTGTCCTTCTGTTCCTACATATTTGTACCAACCGAGTGAAGCCCCTGCTTCGATTGCTACACGTTTCGTGATGTGTTTCGGAAGAACTGATTCTTTGTACTCTGCTGACTGTGCTTCGAATACTTCCCATGATGGAAGCGAAACGACAGCTACTGATTCACCAAGTTCTTTTTGTGCTTCAACAAGAAGGTGCACTTCTGAACCCGTACCGAGCAAGAGCGTATCAGCTTTCGTGACGTCACCAGCGATGACATAACCACCTTTTTCAGCGCCTTCCGTCGTCGTACCTTCAAGTTCAGGAAGACCTTGACGTGTCAAGACGAGAAGTGTCGGTTTGTCATTCGCTTGTACCGCTGTTTTCCATGCTGCGATTGTCTCTTTTCCGTCTGCTGGGCGGTAGATCGTGACGTTCGGCATTGCACGGAAGCTCATCAAGTGTTCGACTGGCTCGTGTGTTGGACCATCTTCACCGACAGCGATCGAGTCGTGCGTCAAGACGAAGATTGATGGAAGCCCCATTAATGCTGCTAAACGAACAGCTGGACGGAGGTAATCCGAGAAGACGAAGAATGTCGCACCGTAAGGAATGACGCCGCCGTGAAGTGCCATACCGTTGACAGCCGCAGCCATTGCGAATTCACGTACACCGAACCAGATGTTACGACCGCTTGGGTCGATATCGAAGTCTGCTTCGCCTTTGAGCATCGTGTTGTTCGATCCTGCAAGGTCAGCTGAACCACCGAACAATGTCGGAACGTTCTTCGCAAGACCGTTCAAGACTTCACCACTCGTTTGACGTGTCGCTTTTTTCGATGACAAGTCGTACGTCGGAAGATCTGCTTCCCAGTTGCTTGGCAATTCGTTTGCGATCGCGCGAACGAGTTCCGCATGCAATTCTGGATGAGCTGCTTCGTATTGTTTCATCGTTTCGTTCCATGCGTCTTCCGCAGAAGCACCACGTTGGACGATCCGCTCGTCGAACAATGATTTGACTTCTTCAGGGACGTAGAACTCTTCGTGATCCCAAATGTAGCTAGCTTTCGTCAATTTGATTTCCGCTTCACCGAGTGGTGCACCGTGAGAAGCCGACTTCCCTGATTTGTTCGGTGAACCGAAACCGATGACTGTCTTGACTTCGATCAATGTTGGTTTTGTCGTCTCTGCTTGTGCCGCCGCGATTGCTTTCGAAATCGAATCGATATCCGTTCCGTCTTCTACGCGAATGACTTGCCAGTTGTACGCTTCGAAGCGCTTCTGGACGTTTTCAGAGAATGATTTATCGAGATCGCCATCAAGTGAGATATCGTTTGAATCATACAATACGACCAATTTACCAAGACCAAGGTGACCTGCGAGTGAAGCCGCTTCAGCTGAGACACCTTCCATTAAGTCTCCATCTCCACAAATTCCGTATGTGAAGTGATCGACGACGTTGAGATCGTCACGGTTGTATTTTGCTTCAAGATGACGTTCTGCCATCGCCATACCAACTGCCATTGCAATCCCTTGACCAAGTGGACCTGTCGTCGCATCTACACCAGCCGTGTGACGGTATTCCGGGTGACCTGGTGTTTTTGATCCCCATTGACGGAATGATTTAAGATCATCCATTGATAGATCATATCCCGATAGGTGGAGGAGTGAGTAGAGAAGCATCGAACCGTGTCCGGCTGAAAGTACAAAACGGTCGCGGTTGAACCATTCTGGATTTTTAGGGTTGTGGTTCATATGATCCGCCCAAAGCGAGAATGCCATCGGCGCTGCTCCCATTGGCATACCTGGGTGACCCGAGTTCGCCTTTTGTACGGCATCAATCGATAAGGTACGAATCGTATTAATTGCTAATTGTTCTACTGTCGTCATGTTCGTCAAAACAATCATCCTCTCTCTTTTTCACAAATTCCTACTCATTTTAGCACACTCTTAAATGTGATACAACTTTTCTAAATAGTATGTCACATTAAAATGAATGCGCTATCTATAGCCGTTCTATCGACTCATACAGGATGCATGAATTGATGAAAGATCGTTATTAAGATGTATTGCTATCGTGCAATGTTTCCTCATCTAACAGCGCTAAACAAAAAAGAGGTCCGCTTAACGCGAACCTCTTTCTTCTATAGAAGAAACAAACGATTATTGTTTATTCCGTTCTTCTTCTTGTGCTTGTTTTAATTTCTCTGGTGTTACGTCCGTACCTTCTTCATCAACAATCTTCATGCCCATGAGTTGGTTTTTGAACGATCCACGGAATGCTGCGAGATACGCTGCACGTAACTCTTTTTGCTCTGCCGCTTCTGCTTCTGATAACGGCTCGACTTTTGATTTATTCGCTAATGCGTTGATTCGATCTAATTGTTCTTGTGATAACATGGAATCCCTCTTTCTGTACGACTCAAACTTGAGTAGTTCAATTGTATTCTTACTGTAAAAGAGCTTACTAAAAAAAGCAAGTTAACCGCGTCAGTCGACGGGTTACTTGCTTCTCATTCCGGGCTAGGCGTCAATTCGCGGTATTCAAGGTATCGACGATTGACCGTTGCCTTTGAAATATCATGTCCCATCCCGCGAAGCGTAATGGCGATATCTGAAAACGTCAGTCCGAGTTCACGGAGACGTACGATTTCTTCGATCGGTACGTCCTTTCGGCTACGCCCGGCGTTCTCTCCTTGGCGATTCAGATTTCGTTCCGGGCGAAAGCCTTGTTCGACCGCTCGCCGCATGCCGCGCGCGATTTTTGCATTATGCAATTTCCGTTGATATTCTTCCACGAGTGAGACGATCTCAAGGACCATCGCTTCTGCATCAGCAAGTTGGTATTCTCCATCGGAATCAAGTGTCATCAACCGAACACCGTGCTTCTTAAACGTGTGCAAAATAGCGATTTTCGCATTCCCTCGACCAATCCGTGTGTCATCCGTTACGAGGACCGCATCTACCGCATCACGTGTCACATGATCAAGAACCGTCAGCATCCCTTCCCGATCGACGTCATATCCACTCTCTTTTTCAGAGACGACATCCACGACATCAAAACCCTTTTGAGACGCGACCTTCGAAAGTTCCATCCGTTGGCGTTCAATCGAACTATCTTGTGCTTCTTTTTCGGTCGACACCCGACAATAAATCACGACCTTCATCGTACCTCACATCCCTGTTCGTTCTTTCACAACTTTTCCATTTTGTCATTGTTGTGCGATTGGTACAACGATTTTGCTTTTTGAGATGACGTGTTTTGTCTCGACATCATTATTTTTAATCAACCAGTTGACGTATTCTTCATCTGACATCGAACCGTCATTGTAGACTTCAGCGATTTGTTCAACTGTAGCGTTCTCATCGACCGTAACGGAAGCAGTCATTAGTTGCGCCACTTTTTCATCCGGGCGCGGTGTGAGTAAAAAGATCACGAAGGCAATACTTAATGCATAGAAGAGAATTGAAAAAGCATGAGTACGAATCGTATGAATCATCATGAATCCCTCCAAATATGAAATGAATGAGTTAGAATAAACGTTCGCGGAACAATTGTTCGCATAACTCATAATAAACACAGAACCCGTGTTCGGTCAACACAAAATGTCGAACAATTGTTTGTACGCTCATTTGTTCTATGTTATAGTGAATCTAGAAACATATATTCTTACATTTCAAACTTCAATCCAGAAAGAGGTGGCAATTCGTATGCGGAAAATGTCTAAGCGCCAACAAGAGATTCTCGACTACATCGTCTCTGAAGTGAAACTGAAGGGGTATCCACCATCAGTTCGTGAAATCGGAGAAGCAGTCGGACTCGCGTCTAGCTCGACGGTACACGGTCATTTGGATCGACTCGAGAAACGGGGAATGATTCGCCGTGACCCGACGAAACCACGTGCGATTGAGATATTGCTTGATAAGCCTGAAGAAATCACGGAAGCCATCGTCCATGTTCCCGTCATCGGGAAAGTCACAGCAGGTCTTCCGATTACAGCGATTGAAAACATCGAAGAACAGTTCCCACTCCCTGCACATTATGTAGGGAACGAGACGGTCTTCATGTTGACGATCGATGGTGAATCGATGATTAACGCAGGTATTCTTGACGGCGATCGTGTCATCGTGCGCCAACAAAACACAGCAGAAAACGGAGAAATCGTCGTAGCTATGACCGAAGATAGCGAAGCGACGGTGAAACGGTTCTTCTTAGAAGATCAACAGGTACGTCTACAACCAGAAAATGACTCGATGGATCCGATGTATTTCGATAATGTCTCCATTCTTGGTAAGGTAATCGGCGTGTATCGGACGATTCATTGACGGAGGGACCAGTTACGACTGGTCTTTTTTCATGCCATCAGGAAATGTACATGATACCGTCAATACCGTCGCACTGACGGGTTACGTTGCGTATTCGGTCGCAACGCAACAAACCGATTGGTTACCGACTGCCATCGGTATCGCTGTCGGTACCCTTTGGTTGTCACCCGACCTCGATTTAAAGTCAGAACCGTATTATCGCTTTGGACCATTTCGAGTTCTTTGGATGCCGTATGTCAAGATCATGCCTCACCGATCGATCTGGTCGCATGGAATGATCATCGGAGACATCATTCGGCTTCTTTATAGTGCTGCGATTCTGATTCCCCTACTATTTATAAGTCTATATTTTCAGGTTCTTGATTCTGCTACGATTGATTCGTGGTTTGCTTCCTTGCCTGCATTCATCGTTGGCATCATGGTGGCGAGTACGATTCATATCCTACTAGATTATTCCAGCAGTTGGTTTCGACCTAAAAAAAGAAAAAAACGTCGTCGGTAACACCTCTTTTGCTTGCTTGCAGGCAGGAAGAGGTGTTTTCTTATCCACTTTTTCGTATCTTTAAACATCAAAATAAAAAATTTCCATTCCTATATTTCAATTATATGTATTGAAAACGTTCTCAAATCGGAGTAATTTAAAGTAGAAAGGCCATTATCTGCTTTAATCCAAAGGGAGGGTTTTTGCATGAATAACTTTGTACTAGAAATGATCGGTACGATGATCCTCATCCTGCTCGGGGATGGAGTCGTCGCCGGTGTCGTCTTGAAAAAGACGAAATCGGAAAACAGCGGATGGATCGTCATCACGTTCGCTTGGGGTCTTGCTGTCATGACAGCAGCATTCGTCGCTGCTGAAAGCGGAGCACACTTGAACCCCGCATTGACGATTGCACTTGCTTTGAACTCTGACCTACCGTGGGCAGACGTTCCGATCTACATTGCCGGACAACTTGTCGGAGCTTTCATCGGCGCCATTCTCGTTTGGCTTCATTACATGAAACATTTTGAAGCGACTGATGATCAAGCCGCAAAACTCGGTGTGTTCGCAACAGGTCCAGCGATTCGTCATACGCCGTCGAACTTGATTTCTGAGATCATCGGGACATTCGTTCTCGTCTTCGGTATCTTGGCACTTGGTTTAACGACGTTCGGAGACGGCTTAAAACCACTCATCGTCGGTTTACTCGTCGTCGTCATCGGTCTATCGCTCGGTGGTACAACAGGGTATGCCATCAACCCGGCTCGTGACCTTGGACCGCGTATCGCGCACGCTATCCTACCGATTCCGAATAAAGGTTCATCTGACTGGGGCTATTCATGGATTCCTGTCGTTGGTCCAATCATCGGTGGAGCGATTGCCGTGTTCATCTATCAATTGATCTACTAAGATCACGTCTCACTAACACATACCGCTCAAGGGGGATTTCGAAATGGAAAACAAGTATATCCTAGCACTCGACCAAGGTACGACAAGCTCACGTGCGATCATCTTCGATCACGATGGGAAAATCGTCAACTCGGCACAACGGGAATTCAAGCAATACTTCCCACAACCAGGCTGGGTCGAGCATGATGCAAACGAAATCTGGGGTTCGATTCTTGCCGTCATGGCCGAAGCACTCGGAACAGCAGATATCAAACCTGAGCAAATCGCCGGAATCGGCATTACGAACCAACGCGAAACGACGGTCGTCTGGAACAAAGAAACAGGTAAACCGGTCTATCACGCACTCGTTTGGCAATCGCGTCAAACGTCTGGTATCTGTGACGATTTAAAAGAACAAGGTTTGAACCAGAAGTTCCGCGATAAAACAGGACTTCTGATTGATGCCTACTTCTCTGGAACGAAAGTCAAATGGATCCTTGATAATGTCGAAGGTGCGCGGGAGCAAGCAGAGAACGGTGAATTGCTCTTCGGTACGATCGATACGTGGCTCGTTTGGAAACTGTCTGGTGGAAAAACGCACATCACGGACTACACGAACGCTTCACGAACATTGATGTATAACATCTACGAACAAAAATGGGATGAAGAGTTACTCGATATCCTCGGTGTTCCTGCTTCGATGTTGCCAGAGGTTCGTCAGTCGAGTGAAGTCTACGACAAAACGGTACCGTATCACTTCTTCGGTTACGAAGTGCCAATCGCTGGTATTGCGGGTGACCAACAAGCAGCACTCTTCGGTCAAACGTGCTTCGAAGCAGGTGAAGGGAAAAACACATACGGAACAGGTTGCTTCATGCTCATGAACACAGGTGAGAAAGCTGTTTCTTCTGATCATGGACTCTTGACGACGATCGCTTGGGGCGTCGATGGAAAAGTGGAATATGCGCTGGAAGGTTCGATTTTCGTCGCCGGTTCTGCGATCCAGTGGCTCCGTGATGGACTCCGGATGCTGAAAAATGCGAAAGATTCAGAAGGTTACGCAACGAAAGTTGACTCAACAGACGGTGTTTATGTCGTTCCTGCCTTCGTTGGTCTCGGTGCGCCGTACTGGGATTCAGATGTTCGTGGCGCAATCTTCGGGTTAACACGCGGAACAGATAAAGAGCATTTCGTTCGGGCAACGCTTGAATCACTCGCTTACCAAACACGCGACGTGTTAACAGCGATGGAACAAGATTCTGGGATCGAACTGAAGACACTCCGTGTCGACGGTGGTGCTGTAGCCAACAACTTCTTGATGCAGTTCCAATCGGACATTCTCGGCGTTCCTGTCGATCGTCCGCAAATTAACGAAACGACAGCACTCGGTGCAGCTTACCTTGCTGGATTAGCTGTTGGTTACTGGAAAGATAAAGCGGAAATCAAACAACAATGGAAGCTGGATCACCAGTTCAAACCAGAGATGAAAGAAGACGATCGTGAGCAACGCTATGCTGGATGGCAAAAAGCAGTTGAAGCGACAATGGTCTTCAAACCATCAAAATAAAACAATTGACCCGGTTCCTTTTGCAGAGGGACCGGGTTTTTGATATCCAATAATATAAAAAACCACTCTTCGCTTTATTGCAAAGAGAACTCAGACTGTAGACAAAAGAGCTGACTCCAAAAAATGATGCGTTTTTTCACGCCCTTTCCTCAGGCGAGACACCAGCCAGTTTTCCTGCTTCATTCAAGCAGGAAAG